>NZ_JBRREF010000108.1:0-13904 GCF_056760135.1 Stenotrophomonas sp. STEN023
CTCACCCCCCCCCCCTCCCCCCCCCCCCCCGCCCCCCGCGGCCGCGGCCGGCGGGCGGGTGGGCGCGCCCCCCCCCCCGCCCCCCCCCCCCCCCCCCCCCCCCCCACTACAGGTGGGCGGTTTGGTTGCTTGCAATGCCCCTGCCTAGCATGGCTCGGCACTACGGCCGGGGTTTGGAATGATTTTTGCACGGGCATGGAAGAACCCTTCTTCCATGCCAGGCGATGTCCGAGAACGAACAGGCCGGGGAAAAAACCGAACTCCCCACCGAAAAACGCCTGCGCGAGGCCCGCGAGCAAGGCAATATCCCGCGTTCCCGCGAGCTGGCCACCGCCACCGTCTTCGTCGCTGCGGTGCTGGCGTTATACGCCATGGGCGGCTCGATGGGTGGCTCGGCACGGCAGTGGATGAAGGCCGCGCTGACACCTGAAGTCGGGCTGCTGGACACCCCCAACGCCTTGTTTGGCCACGCTGGCTGGATGCTGCTCAAACTGATGCTGGCCTTCAGCCCCTTGTTGCTGGTGTGCCTGCTCGCTGGCTTCATCGCTCCGGTCCTGATGGGCGGTCTGCGCGTTTCCAGCAAGGCGATGATGCCGGACTTCAACCGCATGAACCCGATGTCCGGGATCAAGCGACTGGTCGGTCCAGAGGCCTTGGCAGAGCTGGTCAAGTCCCTGCTGCGTGTGGCCTTCGTCGGCACCGCCGCGGGCCTGTGCGTCTGGCATGGCGTGGATGCGCTGCGCGGCCTGCTGCACCTGCCGCTGGAGAGCGCCATCGGCCGCGGCCTGGCCTTCACCCTCAAGCTGCTGCTGGCCACGGCCGGCGCCATGGCCCTGCTCGCCGCCATCGATGCGCCATACCAGAAGTGGAACTGGCTGCGGAAGCTGAAGATGACCCGCGAAGAGCTGCGTCGCGAGATGAAGGAAAGCGAGGGCAGCCCCGAGGTAAAGGGCCGCATCCGACAGATGCAGATGCAGCTGTCGCAGCGGCGGATGATGGAAGCGGTGCCAACCGCCGATGTGGTGTTGGTCAACCCGACCCATTACGCGGTCGCCCTCAAATACGAAAGCGGGCGCATGAACGCCCCCACCGTGGTCGCCCGCGGCGTCGACGAACTGGCCCTGCGCATCCGCCAGGTGGCCGACGGCAACAAGGTCGCCATCGTCTCGTCACCGCCTTTGGCACGGGCCTTGTATCGGGAAAGCCAACTCGGCAAGGAAATCCCCGTGAGACTGTATTCGGCTGTTGCCCTGGTTCTGTCCTACGTCTACCAGCTGCGCCAATGGCGCACGGGCCCGATGCCGCAGATGGCACCCATCGATATTGATGAATTCGGCAAGGGAGGCAGCCGATGAACGCCCAGACTTCGGGTTTCTCCGCACGCCGCGTGCTGGACATGCTGCGCCACGGGCTGGGCGCACCGCTGATCGTGCTGGCCTTGCTGGCAATGGTGGTGGTTCCGCTGGCCCCGCCGGTGCTGGACGCCCTGTTCACGCTGAACATCGCGATCTCGATGCTGGTGCTGCTGGCCGTCGTCTACGTCAAGCGCCCGCTGGACTTCACCATCTTCCCGATCGTGCTGCTGGTCACCACCATGCTGCGGCTGGCGCTGAACGTGGCCTCCACCCGCGTGATCCTGCTCAACGGCCAGGATGGCCATGAAGCCGCCGGCAAGGTGATCGCCGCCTTTGGCGAATTCGTCATCGGCGGCAACTACGCGGTCGGCATCGTGGTCTTCGCGATCCTGACCATCATCAACTTCGTGGTCATCACCAAGGGTGCCGGGCGCGTGTCGGAAGTGACCGCCCGCTTCATCCTGGACGCCATGCCCGGCAAGCAGATGGCGATCGACGCCGACCTCAACGCCGGTTTGCTGACGCGCGAAGAAGCCAAGCTGCGCCGCGAGGAAGTCCGCGAGGAAGCCGACTTCTACGGTGCAATGGACGGTGCCAGCAAGTTCATCCGTGGCGACGCCATCGCCGGCATCCTGATCCTCTTCATCAATATGCTCGGCGGCCTCGCCGTGGGCGTGCTGCAGCACGATATGCCGTTCGGTGACGCCGCCGCCACCTATACGCTGCTGTCGATCGGTGACGGCCTGGTGGCACAGCTGCCGGCCCTGCTGGTCTCCAGTGCCGTGGCCATGTTGGTCACCCGTGCCTCGCGCTCGCAGGACATGAGCGAGGCGATGATGGGCCAGGTGTTTGGCCAGTACCGCGCACTGGCCATCACCGCCGGCATCATCGGCCTGGTCGGCCTGGTGCCGGGTATGCCGAACCTCGCCTTCCTCACCCTGGCGGCGATCCTCGGCTTCATCGCGTGGAAATTGTGGAAACGCGAGACCACCGCTGCCGCCAAGCCCGCAAGCAACGAAGCCACCGCCAACGAAGGCGGCCTGAACGCACTCGGCCAGCCGCAGCCCGCCCCCACCGCTGAACTGACCTGGGACGAGCTGCGCCCGGTTGATCCGCTCGGTCTGGAAGTGGGCTACCGGCTGATTCCGCTGGTCGACAAGGCCCAGGGCGGCGAATTGATGACGCGCATCAAGGGCGTGCGCCGCAAGCTCACCCAGGACCTGGGCTTCCTGATTCCACCGGTCCACATCCGCGACAACCTGGAGCTGCCGGCTACCCATTACCGCCTGCTGATCCACGGCGTACCGGTCAGCACCGCCGACATCCATCCGGACCGCGAACTGGCACTGGACCCGGGCAGCGCCATGGGCAAGCTGGAAGGCATTGCCGGCAAAGACCCGGCGTTCGGCCTGGACGCCACCTGGATCCAGCCGCATCAGCGAGCCCATGCCGAATCGCTGGGTTACACCGTGGTCGATCCGGCCACCGTGGTTGCCACCCACCTGTCGCACCTGATCCGCGAGCACGCCCCGGAACTGCTTGGCCACGAGGAAGTGCAGCAGCTGCTGGCGACCCTGGCCAAGAGCGCGCCCAAGCTGGCCGAAGACCTGTCGCCCAAGGCGCTGCCGCTGTCCACCGTGGCCCGCGTGCTGCAGAACCTGCTGGTCGAGCGCATCCCGATCCGCCAGCTGCGCAAGATCGCCGAAGCGCTGGTCGAAGCCGCCGCAGTCACCCAGGACGCCGCGGCACTTACCGCCTCAGTACGCAATGCACTGGGCCGCTTCATCGTGCAGGAGATCGCCGGTTCCTCGCCCGAGCTGCCGGTGTTCACCCTCAACCCGCAATTGGAACGCGTCTTGCAGGAGTCAACACAAGGCAATGGCGCCGCACTGGAACCTGGTCTCGCCGAACGCCTCCACCAAAGCCTTGCCGACTGCGTCGGCAAGCAGGAGGCCCGAAACGAACCGGCTGTAGTGCTGGTACCGGCCCCGGTCCGCGCCGCGCTGGCACGCCTGGTCCGCCACAGCGTTCCCTCGCTGTCGGTCCTGGCCTACAGCGAAGTACCGGAAGACAAACGCCTGAAGCTGGTCGGCACGATCAGCTGAGGCAGCCCGAAAGCCGACACCGGCAGCCATGCCGGTGACGGAAACCAGACACCTGTTGCACCGCCCCCATTCCGCAAGAAGGAGCCCGCTTCGTCATGTTCGACATCGCCAACGCCACTCCTTCGCCGCCTCACTCCCGGTACCAAAGCATGAAGATCAAACGTTTCGTCGCCGCTGACATGCGCACCGCCATGAACCTCGTGCGCAAGGAACATGGCCCCGATGCCGTGATCCTGTCCAACCGCCGGATCGAGGAAGGTGTGGAGATCGTGGCGGCCGCGCATTACGACGAAACCGCAGTGAAGCAGGCCCTGGAAGCCACCCGCCCGGCCCCACCGGCACCGGCCAAGCCACGCAGCGCCGCCGAAGCCATCATGGCCGCGATGACCCGCCGCAAGACGCCGGAGCCGGAACCGGTCACCGCCACCACCTCGGCCGTCGCCGCGCTGGCACGTTCGGCGGTTGGCGCCACCGGCCGCTCCATCGACAACAGCATCGAGCTGGCACCGGGCAGCCGTTTCGCCGGCCTGCTCAAGTCCGCCGACGTTGAACCGGTTGCTCCGCGCGCGCCGGTCTCGCAGCCCGTCTTCGCCACCCAGCCGGCCAGCGCCGACGAACTGCCGGTGGTGCCGGCTTTCCGTCCCGCCGGCAGCGCCGCTGCGGTCGCGCCGCTGGCCGCCGCACCCGCGGTCAGCCAGCAGGCCAGCTTTGCCGACGCCATCGCCGCCGTCACCATCGAGCCGCCTGCACCGATGGAACGCGCTCGCTTTGTCATCGACCCGCCGATGCCGGAGCCGGAGTTGCCGCAGCCGACCGTTGCCGCAGCCATCCCGGCACTTCCCGCGGCACCGGTGCTCAATCCAGCCCCGGCCGCCATCGCACCCGTCACAGTAGCGCCCGCAATCGAGGCAATCGCAGCGCCGGTCGCTGCGGTAGCAGCCATCGCTGCAGTCGCTACCCCGCAGCCCGCTGAAGGCCTGATCGCCAGCGCTGTTGAATCCACTGAACCTGCCGCCGCCGTCGCCAGCTCCCCGGTGAGTGCAGGCACCAACGCACCAGTGATCATCACCCGCGACGACGAACAACTCAGCCAGCTGCGCCAGGAAGTTGCCGGCATGCGCCACCTGATCGAGCGCGAGATGAACCGCTTCACCGATGAACGCCTGCGCGGCAGCGCGGTACGCGCCAATGCGCTGGACCTGATGGACGAATACGGTTTCGACGCGGGCCTGGCGCGCGACGTCGCCACCCAGATCCCGGCCGACATCGACCCCAGCCGCGCGCGCGGGCTGATGCTGGGCCTGATCTCGAAGAAGCTGCCGATCGCACCGGTCGACCCGATGGAAACCGGTGGCGTCATCGCCCTGGTCGGCCCCACCGGTGCCGGCAAGACCACCACCATCGCCAAGCTGGCCTCGCGTTTCGCCGAAGCCCATGCCGCCCGCGACGTGGCCCTGGTCACCACCGATACCCAGCGCATCGGCGCCCGCGAGCAGCTGTACGGCTTCGGCCGCCAGCTCGGCATCGCCGTGCACGAGGCCAATAGCGGCACCGACCTGAACCAGCTGTTGCAGAAGCTGGCCGACTACAAGCTGGTGCTGATCGACACCGCCGGCCTGGGCCAGCGCGACCGCGCCCTCACTGCCCAGCTGCAGTGGCTGCGCGCCGCCGGCCAGATCCGCACCCTGCTGGTGCTGCCGGCCAACACCGCCTTCCAGGACATGGACGAAGTGGTGCGCCGCTTCAGCGCCGCCAACCCGCAGGGCGTGGTGCTGACCAAGCTGGACGAGACCGGCCGCTTCGGTTCGGCCCTGTCGGTGGCGGTCGATCACCGCCTGCCGATCACCTGGGTGACCGACGGCCAGGACGTCCCGGAAGACCTTTATCGGGCCTCTGCCGCAAATCTTGTACTCCGCCTTGAAGATTTGCGCCGCGCGGCCGATATGCCCTGCAACACGGAGTTGAACAATGCAGTCGCGTGAGTACGCCAAGCTGACCAACACCTTCCCGCTGTCGGCAACCCGGCACGAACCAGCCGGCCCGGTACGCACCATCGCGGTCACTGGCGGCAAGGGCGGTGTAGGTAAAACCAATGTCTCGGCCAATCTGGCCGTGGCACTGGCAGGCATGGGCAAACGCACCCTGCTGCTCGACGCCGACCTGGGCCTGGCCAACATCGACGTGGTGCTGGGCCTGCAACCCAAGCACACCCTGGCCGATCTGGTCGCCGGCCGCGCCACGCTGGAAGAAGTCATCATCGAAGGTCCGAACGGCGTGCTGGTCGTGCCCGCCGCCTCGGGCCGTCGGCACATGGCCGAACTGCAGCCGGCCGAGCACGTTGGCCTGGTCAATGTCTTCTCCGAGCTGGAACGCGAGCTCGATGTGATGATCATCGACACCGCCGCCGGCATCACCGACAGCGTGCTGACCTTCTGCCAAGCCGCCCAGGACACCGTGGTGGTGGTCTGCGACGAGCCGGCCTCGATCACCGATGCCTACGCGCTGATCAAGGTGCTCTCGCGCGAGCGCGGCGTGGACCGCATCCAGGTCGTCGCCAACATGGTGCGCGACCCTAATGAAGGCCGCGCCCTGTACGAAAAGCTGGTGCGGGTCTGCGAGAAGTTCCTGATCGATGTCTCGCTGAACTACCTGGGCTGCGTGCCGCAGGACGACTGGCTGCGCCTGTCGGTGCAGCGCCAGCAGCCGGTGGTGAAGCTCTACCCTTCCGCGCCAGCCTCGCTGGCCATCAACGAAATCGCCCGTCGCACCGCGCGCTGGCAAGCCCCAACCGCCCCGCGCGGCGGCGTTGAGTTCTTCCTGGAACGCATCATCCAGCAGAAGGTGAAGGCATGAACAATGCAGCCGCTCAATACCGTGAAGTCCAGCGCAGTGCGGCCAATGACTGCATTACCCGCCACGCCGACCTGGTCCGCCGCATCGCCCACCACCTGGCCGCGCGCCTGCCGGCCAGCGTCGAGGTCGATGACCTGATCCAGGCCGGCATGATGGGTCTGATCGAGGCCTCGCGCAGCTATGACGCCGAGCAGGGCGCATCGTTCGAGACCTATGCATCCATCCGCATCCGCGGCTCGATGATCGACGAGATCCGCCGTGGCGACTGGGTACCGCGCTCGGTACACCGCCGCGCCCGCGATGCCGCCGCCACCATCCGCCGCCTGGAACAGAGCAGCGGCCGCGCGGCCAGCGCCAGCGAAGTGGCCGAAGCGATGGAACTGCCGCTGCCCGAATATATGCGACTGGTCGAAGATGCCTCGCGCGGGCAGGTGCTGAGCCTGGAATCGCGCATCGAAGACCAGGGCGAACTGGACACCCCGACCACCGGCGGCCCCAACCCGCAGCAGGTGTTGGAGCGCAGCCAGTTCGGTGCCGAGCTGGGCAAGGCCATCGGCCACCTGCCGGAGCGCGAACAGCTGGTGCTGTCGCTGTACTACGAGCAGGAATTGAACCTGAAAGAAATCGGCGCGGTATTGGGCGTTAGCGAATCCCGCGTCTGTCAGATCCACGGCCAAGCCATGCTGCGCCTGCGCGGGCGGCTGAAGATTTTCGAGGCGGCAGACGCCGGCCTCGAGGAACCATGAAGAGGAAAGCCTTTTGAACAAGAACATGCGCATCCTGATCGTTGACGACTTCTCGACGATGCGTCGCATCGTCAAGAACCTGCTCGGCGATCTGGGCTTCACCAATACCGCCGAAGCCGAGGACGGGCATGCCGCGCTGTCACTGCTGCAGAGCCAGCCGTTCGATTTCGTCGTCACCGACTGGAACATGCCGGTGATGACTGGCATCGAGCTGCTCAAGGCCATCCGCAACGATGCCAAGCTCAAGACCTTGCCGGTCCTGATGGTCACCGCCGAAGCCAAGCGCGAGCAGATCATCGAGGCCGCGCAGAGCGGCGTGAACGGCTACATCATCAAGCCGTTCACCGCGCAGACGCTGGAAGAGAAGCTCGGCAAGATCTTCGAACGCCTGGCAGCGAGCGCCTGATGAACCAGCTCGGGGAAGCACTGAACGACAAATCGGCCCTGGTGCAGCGCCTGCAGGACGCACTGGCAGCATTGGAAAGCGGCGACGAAGCCGGCTGGCGCCGGGAAATCGACGCGCTGGCCGCCCTGCGCGCCCAGCCGATGATGTCCGGCCTGGGCCGGCTCGCACGCGAACTGGGTCAGGCCCTGGGCGAATTGCCCAGCGTGCCCAGCGAAGCCGGCGAGCTGGATGACGCCTGCGCTCGCCTGGATCACGTGGTACAGATGACCGAGCAGGCAACCCACCGCACACTGGATCTGGCCGAGGAATGCCGCGCCCTGACCGAGCGCCTGCGCAGCGATGGCCTCAATGCCGACCAAGGCGAAATCCTCGAACGCATCCGCCACAACCTCACCGAAGTGGCGCTGACCCAGAGCTATCAGGACCTGACCGGGCAGATCATCCGCCGCGTGGTTGGCATCGTCCGTCGCGTGCATGAAGGCTTTGGCGCGCTGGGCCTGCCGCCACCGGAAGAAGACGCCCGCAACCAGGGACTGGCTGGTCCGGCCGTCAATGGCCTGGACCGCCACGCCGTGTCGCAGGTCGACGCCGACGACCTGCTCTCGGATCTGGGGCTGTAAGCCATGAGTGCTTTTGCCGACGACATCGCCGCCGACTTCATCCTCGAAGCGCAGGAGATCCTGGATCGCCTCGGCGAGCAGCTGGTGACGCTGGAACAGGCACCGCATGACAGCGAGCAGCTCAACGCCGTATTCCGTGGTTTCCACACACTCAAAGGTGGCGCCGGTTTTCTGGCGATCCATCCGATGGTGGAACTGTGCCACGCCGCCGAGGAAACCCTCGGCATGGCCCGCGCCGGCAAGGCCGAACTGCTGGCACACCATTTTGATGCCGCCCAGCAATCGCTGGACTGGCTTCAGGCCATGCTCGACGCAGTCTCTTCGGGCACCGAACCAGAACACGCACCTGCTGCGCTGATCGCGCAGTTCGATGTTGGCGCCGCGCCGGTCGTCGCGGTCGCGCAACCGGTTGCTGCGCCTGCGGGCGACAGTGACCTGATCAGCGAAGACGAGTTCGAAGCCCTGCTCAACGAACTGCATGGCAGCGGCACCCCCGGTGCCCAGCCCATCGCTGCGGCAAAGGCCGGCGATGACCTGATCGACGAGGACGAATTCGAAGCCCTGTTGGACAAACTGCATGGCGGCGCCGCACCCGGCGCTGTCGCCGTGCAAGCCATTGCTGCTGCGCCCAAGCCCAAGCCGGCCGCTGCTCCCGCCGCACCCGCGCGCCCTGCCGCAGGCGCAGCCAAACCAGCTGCCGCAAAGGCCGCCGAGCCCGAGCACACCGTGCGCGTGGACACCAAGCGCCTGGATGCCATCGTCAACCTGATCGGCGAACTGGTGCTGGCACGCAACCGGCTCAAAACGCTGCGCATGCGCTTGAAGGACGAAGAGCTCGATCGCGCTGTTTCCACGCTGGATATTGCGACTGCGCGCCTGCAATCGGCGGTGATGCGGACCCGCATGCAGCCGGTTGGCAAGGTGTTCTCGCGCTTCCCGAAGGTCGCCCGTGACGTTGCCCGCTCGCTGCAGAAGGAAGTCGATCTGGAACTGATCGGCGCCGACACCGAACTGGACCGCAACCTGGTCGAAGCACTGGCCGACCCCTTGGTGCATCTGGTCCGCAACGCCATCGACCATGGCGTCGAGTCTCCCGAACTGCGCGAAGCCCAAGGCAAACCGCGAATGGGCCGGGTACGTCTGTCCGCACAGCAGGAAGGCGACTACGTCAGCATCGAAGTGCAGGACGACGGCACCGGCATCGACCCGGAGCGCCTGCGTGCCAAGGCCCGCGACAAGGGTTTGATCGATCCGGAAGCGGCCGCCCGCCTGACCAGCGAGGAGTGCCTGCACCTGGTCTTCCTGCCCGGTTTTTCGACCAAGCAGGAAGTCACCGACATCTCCGGCCGTGGCGTCGGCATGGACGTGGTGCAGTCACGCATCCGCGAACTCAGCGGCCAGATCCAGATCCAATCCGAACTGGGCCGTGGCAGCCGCTTCCTGATCCGCGTCCCGCTGACCCTGGCGATCCTGCCGACCCTGTTGGTGCAGGCCGGCGAAGACGTCTACGCCCTGCCCTTGGCCCGCGTGATGGAGGTGCTGCACGCACCGGCCACCTCGCTGGGCTGGTTCGACGGCCGCGCGGTATTGGACCGCAAGTCGCACACCCTGGCCCTGCTTGATCTGCGCCAGTGGTTGGGGGTCACCCCGGCCCCCTCCACGCTGCTGACCATCGTCGTGCTGCAGATGGGCGAAGCCCGTTTCGGCCTGGTGGTAGACCAGGTACGCGGCCGCGAGGAAGTGGTGATCAAGCCGCTGCCACGCGCCTTGCGCGGCCTCAACGGCTATGCCGGCGCCACTCTGATTGGCGACGGCCGCATGGCACTGATTCTGGATGTGGATGGGCTGCGTGGAGTGCAGGGCTGAGCAATGCAGACGCAAGCTGCCTGCAATCCCGCGATCCCGCTAGTCCCCTCTCCCGCCTGCGGGAGAGGGCGGCCCCGCGAAGACGGGGCGGGTGAGGGCAGCGTCTAACTCGTACACCAAAGCAACATCCCCTCTCCCGCTCGCGGGAGAGGGCGGCCCCGCGAAGACGGGGCGGGTGAGGGGCGCTTCTAGCTTTCAAAGCCAGAGCTGCCCTCACCCCACCCCCTCTCCCGCAAGCGGGAGAGGGGCTAACAACAGCTGCAACAACAGCAACAACAGCAACAACAGCAACAGCAGCACCGCTCATTGGATTCAAGACCGCTACAACGAGGCCGATATACGCACCATGGACCGACTCAGCATCATTGGACTCTTCCTCGCCCTCGCCTCCCTGGTGGGTGGCAGCATCCTCAAAGGCGCTGGCCTGTCCTCGCTGTGGTCACCTGCTGCCTTCGTGATCGTCATCATCGGCACCTTGGCGGCCATCCTGCTGCACACCTCGCCGGCCGTGTTCAAACACGCCTTCAAGATCGTGCGCTGGGTGATCCGCCCGCCGGCCAGCGACCGCCGCGCGCTGGTCCAGCAGATCGTCGACTGGAGCAATATCGCCCGCCGCCAGGGCCTGCTCGGCCTGGAGCCGCAGGTTGAGCTGCAGGACGACCCGTTCATCCGCAAGGGCCTGCAGCTGGTGGTCGACGGCGTCGAGCCGGACACCATCCGCCATATGCTTGAGATCGAACTGGGCAGCCAGGAGCAGCAGGATCTGGCTGCTACCAAGGTGTTCGAAGGCATGGGCATCTACGCCCCTACCCTGGGCATCATCGGCGCCGTACTCGGTCTGATCGCGGTGATGAAGAACCTGGCCGACCCGAGCAAGCTCGGCCATGGCATCGCTGCTGCCTTTACCGCCACCATTTACGGCATAGCGTCTGCAAACCTGCTGTTCCTGCCGGTGTCGGCCAAGCTCAAGGGCGTCATCGCCAGCAGCTGCCGTGAGCGCGAAATGATCATCGAAGGCCTGATCGCGATTGCCCAGGGCGAGAACCCGCGCAATATCGAAAACAGCCTGGCCGGCTACGTGAACTGAGCCATGGCCCGCCGCAAGCACCACGAAGAGCACGCCAACCATGAAGCATGGGCAATCCCCTATGCCGATCTGATGACGCTGCTGCTCGCGTTCTTCGTGGTGATGTACGCCATCTCGTCCTTGAACGAGGGCAAGTACCGGGTCATGGCCGACGCCTTGACCACGGCCTTCGGTGGCGCCCCGCGCACCATCAGCCAGGTGCAGGTGGGCAACAAACAATTGCAGGGTGGTGGCTTTGATTCGCCATCGGTGATCAGCGCACCAAGCATGACCGGTGGCGCACTGGCCGACCCCACCCAGCTGCCGTCGATGGCCTCGCATATGCGCATGCCGGTGTCGGCCCATAACCAGGAACAGCTGCAGCGCGCCGAGCGCCAGCTCAACCAGATTGCTGACCGCCTGAGCAAATCACTGGCCCCGCTGGTCAAGCAGGGCGTCATCACCGTGCGCCGTACCGAACTGTGGATCGAAGTCGAGATCAACAGCGACATTTTGTTCACTACTGGTTCGGCGGCGTTGGACACCGGCGCTCGCAACACGCTCGGCACCCTGGCCGATGTATTGCTGGATGCCCCAAACGGCGTACGCGTGGAAGGCCATACCGACAACCTGCCGATCGCCACCGCGCAGTTCCCGTCGAACTGGGAGCTGTCAGCCGCACGCGCAGCCAGCGTCGTACACCTGTTCGCCGATCACGGCGTGCAGCCACAGCGTCTGGCGATGGTGGGTTATGGCCAGTTCCGCCCCCGCGAAAGCAACGATGCGCCCGAAGGGCGCAACCGCAACCGGCGGGTGATGGTGATCATCCTCGCCGATTCGGCAGCGGCAGCCGATCTGCCTGCTTCCGGCAACACCACAGCCAGCACCAGCGACGAAGGCGGCAACGGCGGCACCACAGCCGCACCCGCCGTTCGCAGCGCGGTACCGGCGGTCATCGAAGGAGTCCAATGATGCGTATATGGGCCATTGCCAACCAAAAAGGCGGCGTCGGCAAAACCACCACCACGTTGTCACTCGGGCGCGGCCTTGCCGCACGTGGGCACAAGGTGCTGTTGATCGACCTGGACCCCCATTCCTCGCTGACGCGCGCATTCGGCGTGCCGGTTGAGCCGGTGCCGCAGGGCGTACAGGAGCTGTTCGCCACGCCGCCACATGAGATCGCTGCACTGGCCCGCCACAGCGACATCCCTGGTTTGGACTATCTGTGCGCGCAGGCCTCCCTGGCCACGCTGGAACGTCGCAGCGCCAACCAGCCCGGTCTGGGCCTGGCCCTGCAGCAGGCGCTTGCCCGCCATGGCGAGCAGCATGATTACATCCTGCTCGACTGCGCACCGACGCTGGGCTTGCTGATGATCAACGCCCTGGCTGCCGCCGACCGCCTGATCATTCCGACCCAGGCCGAACCACTGGCCCTGCATGGCCTGGACGGCATGGTCCGTACCGGCGAAATGGTCGAGCGCTCGCGCAAGCGTGCCCTGCCGATCTCGGTGCTGCCCACCTTGTTCGACCGTCGTACCCGTGCCGGCAACGAAACCTTGAAGCTGATGCAGGACCGGCACGGCGAACGCGTCTGGGAAGACGCGATTCCGGTCGACACCCGTATCTGCAATCCTGCTGCGCTGACCGTGCCGGTACTTGGTGACGATTATCCAGGCCGCGGCATGGCCGCTTACCGCCATGCGCTCGAATGGTTGCTGGCCAGTGAGGCCACGCAGCTGGAGCAGGCCGCATGAGCAACGATGTGCTGGATGACTATCTGGGCGAGCTGCTGCTTGAGGCAGTGCCGGCACCCGTCGTGGCTGCGCCGGCCGACGTCACCAAACCCGCCACCTTCGAAGCGCCCGGCGATAGCGCCGAGCTCGAAGCCGTGTTTGAAGCCGCGCTGGCGCAGGCACAGTCCAAAGCTGCCGAAACGCCGGCACCCACGCCTGCTGCAATTGCACCCGGTGACACTGCAGCCCTGCAGGCTGCCTTCGACGACGCGATGGCAGCGACCAATGCTGCCAATGCAGGCCGCCCGCCGACCTGGGATGACCTGCCGGACGAAGTGATCTACGAAACCGGTCCTGCTGAAAGCCGCAAGCTCGCCCATAGCGACAGCGCCAATCTGCAGGCCGCATTTGAGACCGCCGCGGGTTTGCCGGTGAGTCCGGCTGCTGCACCACGCAGCACGCCGAACGTGCGCGCCTTGCCCGATCCATCAGCAGACGTGCGCCCAAGCACCTGGCAGGAACTGCAGGCACAGGCCCAGCGCCCGGCAAGCAGCCCCCAGCAGCGCCGCGCCGCCGAGCGCAGTTCGCGCTGGTTGCGCCTGCGCTGCGGGCAACAGACCTATGCACTGGAGCTGTTGAAGGTGCAGGAAGTGGTGCTGCCGGTGCCGCTACTGGCGTTGCGCGGCACCGGCCCGGCGATGCTCGGCATCATGAATCTGCGTGGGCAGGTGGTGCCGGTGATGGACCTGTGCCGCCATCTTGACGTGCAAAGCGCGCCGGAGGATTCACAGACCCGCATCGTCGTGCTGGAAGAGAACGGCGAGACCTTGGGCCTGCGCGTGTCGGCGGTGGAAGACGTCGCCAACCTCAACGACTCGCAGATCGAACCGCCGGACACCGCGCGCATCTGCCAGATCTCCAATGAACTGTTCCGCGGCATCGCCCGCATCGGCCAGCAACCGATGATCCTGCTCGACGCCGGCCGCCTGCTGCGCTGAGTACCTCCTCTCTTTTGCGCGGCAAAGGAGGGAGGAAGCAACGGTAGTGGGGGGGGCGGGCGGGGGGGCGGGGGGGCGGCCCGGGGGACCCCACCCCCCGAAGACGACCACCCCCCACACCACCACCACCCCCCACACCCCCCCCCCCCCCCCCCC
>NZ_JBRREF010000109.1:0-13838 GCF_056760135.1 Stenotrophomonas sp. STEN023
CCGCGAAGCCAGTACAGCATCAGATGATAGAGGTGCCAATAGTTTGGGTATTGTGAGCTTCGCGGCTGACGCCGCTCCCACAAAAGAAACAGGCGAACTCAGCCTGCCGGCGTCAGCTGCCGCAGTTCCTTGCGCGCGGCGTCGATCCAGGTGCGCTGTGCCTGCTGGTAGTAGCGCGGCGAAGTCTCGGCACGGTCGATGATGTTCTGCAGTTGTTTGGCCGCATCGTCGTCGCGCCCGGCGCGCTTGAGCAGCAAGGCATAGCGCAGCCGCGCTTCCTCGCCCGGGTAGCCGCCGATCATGGCTTCGTACTCGTGCAGGGCGGCAGGGATGTCAGCGCTGTCTTCCACCGTGCGCGCATACAGCAGGTGGCCGTCATGCGAGCGGAAGTTGGGGTTGGCCGCGATCAGCGCTTCCAGCGTTTCGCGCGCCTTTGCTGGCTGCTGCAGGCCGTACTGGGCCTTGGCCAGGCCCAGCATCAGGTCCGGATCTTCGCGGTGCAGACCGCGCAGCGCACCCTCGTACAGCGCTGCTGCTTCGGTGTACTCGCCACGGTCCAGGTGTTCCTGGGCCAGACGCCTGCGGTTGTCGGCCGTATCGGAAGCACGCAGGCGCTGGTCGGCCTGACGCTTGGAGCGCTGCGGATCGAGCTGGTCGCGGACCTGGCGCAGGCCGCGGCGCGCGGTCGGGTTGTTGCGCAGCCCGGGCAGTACTTCGGCGATCACGTAGATCAGCACCGCCAGGTACGAGAAGAACAGCAGGATGAAGATCCAGTACAGCGGCCGCCCGCTGCGCACGACGTGCACGCAGCAGGCGACCTGCAGGATCAACGAAAGCAGAATGATCGGACTCATCCGTGTGTCCTTGGCTGTACTGGCTTGATTACGCCGCCTCGTAGACGCCGTAACTGCGCAGGCGCTTGTAGCGACGTTCCAGCAGCTCTTCGACCGACAGCTTGTCCAGCGCGTCCAGCTCATTGAGCAGCACGGCTTTCAGGCGCTTGCCCATCTGGGTCGGGTTGCGGTGTGCGCCGCCGATCGGCTCGCGGACCATCTTGTCGATCAGGCCCAGGCTCTTCAGGCGCGGGGCGGTCATGCCCAACTGCTCGGCGGCGTCCTTGGCCTTGCCGGCGTCCTTCCACAGGATCGAGGCGCAGCCTTCCGGGGTAATGGTCGAATAGACGCTGTACTCCAGCATCAGGGTGCGGTCGCCCACGCCCAGCGCCAAAGCGCCGCCGGAGCCGCCTTCACCGATCACGGTGCAGATCACCGGTACCTTCAGCTCAGCCATTTCCATCAGGTTGCGGGCGATGGCTTCGGACTGGCCGCGCTCTTCGGCGTCGATGCCCGGCCAAGCGCCAGCGGTGTCGATCAGGGTCAGCACCGGCAGGCCGAAGCGCTCGGCCATCTTCATCAGGCGCAGCGCCTTGCGGTAACCCTCGGGCTTGGGCATGCCGAAGTTGCGCTTGATCTTTTCCTTGGTGTCACGGCCTTTCTGGTGGCCGATCAGCATCACCGAGCGGCCGCCGATACGGGCCAGGCCGCCAACAATGGCCTTGTCGTCGGCAAAGGCGCGGTCGCCTGCCAGTTCCTGGAACTCGTCGCAGAAGATGCGGATGTAGTCCAAGGGGTAGGGGCGTGACGGGTGGCGGGCCACCTGCAGCACCTGCCACGAGGACAGGTTGCGGAAGATCTGGGCAGTACGCAGGCGCAGCTTGTCTTCAAGCGCCTTGACCTCAGCATCGACATTGACCGCCGGGCCAGCGCTGGCATTGCGCAGGTCCTTGATCTTGGATTCCAGATCGGCGATGGGTTGCTCGAAATCGAGGTAGTTCGGATTCATCGGAAACCGTCAGCAATGAAAGGGGGGAAGTGTAGCCGAACGCGCCGTATCAACCCGTACGCGTCCGTCCGGACAATCAATTGGCCCAGGGCGGGCTGTATTTGACCTTGACCCGGCGTACGGCCGGATCCTCACGCAGGGCGTCCAGCAGCTTGGGCGTGACCCGTACCGAGCCACTGCTGCCGAGGTCGAGCATGCCGGCAATGCTGCCGGGCTTGCCGTTGAGCAGCAGGTCCAGCCGCAACGGGGTACGGCCAGGGCGGTTGGCGGCCAGCAGGGCGTCGATCCGTTGCCAGATCGGGCCGCCGCGGCCATCCACGCGCATCGACAGGCGCAGCGCGTGGTCGGCGCAGAGCTGTTCGTAGTCCCAGCACTGGCGCAGGCGCAGGGCATAGCCGCCGTTGAACTCATCCTCGCGCAGGCCGCCCTTGACTACCAGGATACGGTCCTTGGTCATCAGGTGGCCGAACTCGGCCAGGCCATCGGAGAACGCGCTGCATTCGACCCGGCCCTTGCCGTCTTCCAGTGTCACGAAGACCTGACTGTCACCCTTGCGGCGCACGCCAATGACCATGCCGGCCAGGATCACCGGGGATTCCTGACGCCAGGCGCGCTTCTCGCCGTCCTTGGAGGGGAAGGCGGGGGCGATCAGTTTGTCCAGGCCGCCAAGGTCGGTGCCGACCAGCTCCTTGACGTCATCGGCATACGGATCGAACGGATGACCACTGAGGAAGAAGCCCAGCGTTTCGCGTTCGCCGTTGAGCAGCTGCGCCAGCGGCCATTCCTTGCTCTCGGGCAGGTCGAGCTGGCTGGCGGTGCTGACCGGGTCCGGCGCGCCGAATAGGGAGTTCTGCCCGGAGGCCTTCTCGCGCGCCATCTGCTCGGTGGCCTTGATCACCTCCGGCAGCTGCAGCGCCAGCGTCGCGCGGTTCTTGCCGATGCCGTCGAAGGCACCGCAGTTGATCATTGCTTCCAGCGTGCGGCGGTTGAGCTTGCCCGATTCCACGCGCACGCAGAAATCCAGCAGCGAGACATATTCGCCGCCGCGTTCGCGTTGTTCGACTACCGCTTCGCACGCACCTTGGCCGACGCCCTTGATCGCACCCAGTCCGTAACGGATGGTGTCGGCGTTGGCCGCCTCGAACATATAGGCCGAGTCGTTGACGCGCGGCGGCAGCACGGTCAGGCCAAGGTTCTTCACCTCAGCCAGGAATCCGACCACCTTGTCGGTGTTGTCCATGTCCGAGGACAGCGTCGCGGCCATGAATTCGGCCGGGTAGTGACGCTTGAGCCAGGCGGTCTGGTAGCTGACCAATGCGTATGCGGCAGCATGCGACTTGTTGAAACCGTAGCCGGCGAACTTCTCCATCAAGTCGAAGATTTCGTCGGCCTTGGGGCCATCGACGCCACCGGCAGCCGCACCTTCGCGGAAGATTTCGCGGTGCTTGGCCATTTCCGCCGGCACCTTCTTGCCCATTGCACGACGCAATAGATCGGCGCCACCCAGCGAGTAATTGCCGACGATCTGCGCCATCTGCATCACCTGCTCCTGATACACCATGATGCCGTAGGTGTCTTTCAGGATGGCTTCGGTGCGCGGATCGGGATAGATGATTTCTTCCTGGCCGTGCTTACGCGCGTTGAAGGAAGGAATCAGGTCCATCGGGCCCGGGCGGTACAGCGATACCAGGGCGATCAGGTCTTCGAAACGGTCGGGGCGCGCGTCCTTCAGCAGGCGGCGCATGCCCGAGGATTCGAACTGGAACACCGCACCGGTATTGCCGTTGGCGAAGATGTCCTTGTAGGTCGGCGCATCATCCAGCGGGATGTAGGCGATATCGATCGGTGGAATACCGGCGCGCTCATGGCGTCGGTTGATCGCTTTCACCGCCCAATCAATGATGGTCAGCGTGCGCAGGCCGAGGAAGTCGAACTTCACCAGGCCGACTTCTTCAACGTCGTTCTTGTCGAACTGGGTGACCGGGTTCTTGCCGATGCCGCCATCGTCATGTTCGGCGTACAGCGGGCAGAACTCGCTCAGCGGTTCCGGCCCGATCACCACGCCACCGGCGTGCTTGCCGGCATTGCGGGTCAGGTCTTCCAGCTGCAGGGCCAGGTCGATCAGGTCGCGGACGTCGTCTTCGGACTCGTAGCGCTGGATCAGCTCGGCCGAGGCCATCTCCGAATTCGCGCCTTCCTTGCCCTTGCCCAGCGCATCCTTCAGGTGGATGCCGAGGATGTTGGGAATCAGCTTGGAAACGCCGTCGACCAGACCGTAGGGGAAGCCGAGCACACGGCCGGTATCACGCACCACCGCCTTGGCCGCCATGGTGCCGTAGGTGATGATCTGACTGACGCGCTCGCGGCCATATTTGCGTGCGACGTAGTCGATCACCTCGTCGCGGCGATCCATGCAGAAGTCGATGTCGAAGTCGGGCATCGACACGCGTTCCGGGTTCAGGAAGCGCTCGAACAGCAGGTTGTAGGGCAGCGGATCCAGATCGGTGATCTTCAGCGCCCAGGCCACCAGCGAACCGGCACCGGAACCACGGCCCGGACCAATCGGAATACCCTGGTTCTTACCCCACTGGATGAAGTCGGCCACGATCAGGAAGTAGCCGGGGAAGCCCATCTTGATGATGGTATTGAGCTCGAACTCCAGCCGCGCGTCGTAGTCCTCGCGGGTCATGCCGGCGGCAATTGGATGCACCTGCAGGCGTTCTTCCAGGCCGTCGCGCGAGATCTTCTGGATCCAGCTGTCCAGGGTCTGGTCGTCCGGCACCGGGTAGTTGGGCAGGAAGTAGGTGCCCAGACGCATCTCGACGTTGCAGCGTTCGGCCAATGCCAGGGTGTTGTCGATCGCGTCGGGGATGTCGGCGAACAGCTCGCACATTTCCTCCGGCGTCTTCAGGTACTGCTCGCGGCTGTACTCGCGCGGACGCTTGGGGTCGTCCAGCACGCGACCGGTGGAAATGCAGACGCGCGCTTCGTGTGCATCGAAATCATTGGGCGACAGGAAGCGCACATCGTTGCTCGCCACCACCGGCAGGCCACGCTGGCCGGCGGCCATCAGCGCGAACTGGTTGAAGGGCTCCTCGCCATCGCGACCGGTGCGGGTCAGCTCCAGGTGCAGGCCATCGCCGAACACGCGCTGCCAGTCGGCGAGTTGCTGCTCGGCCAGATCATGGCGGCCTTCGCTGGCCAGGCGGCCGGCCAGGCTATGGCGGCCGGCCAGCGCAAACAGGTTCTTGCAGCCGTCCTTCAGCCACTGCGGATGCACGGCGACGCCGCCTTCGTTGCGATGGCCTTCCATCCACGCACGGGTCAGCAGGCGCGACAGGCTCAGGTAGCCCTCGCGGTCGCGGCACAGCAAGGTCATGCGCCAGGGGTCCTGGCCGTCCTCGGTGATCAGCAGATCGGCGCCGGCGATGGGCTTGACGCCGACGCCTTCGGCGGCCTTGTAGAACTTCACCAGCGCGAACATGTTGTTCAGGTCGGTGACCGCCAGTGCCGGCGCTTTCATCTCGACCGAGCGACTGAGCAGGTTGGCTTGCTTGGCCTTCTTCGGATCAGCCTGATCCGGTTTGGCGGGCACGCGGATGGTGGAATCCACCATCGAGAATTCGGTGTGGACGTGGAGATGGACGAAACGGGAAGAAGTAGACATGCGGGGCCAGAGTTATGCCGATGCAGGGTAGCGACGGGGGCGGGGTGGGGCAAGGCTTGACATGCCTTGCCGCGCCCGCCGGCCCGGGCGTCCGGCCCGTGCACGCACAGTAGCAGGGCGGCGGCGCAGCGGGCGGCAATGCCGCCAGCGCCCTGCCCACGTGGCCCCAGCATGCGCAGCGTGGTGGTGGCTGGGGCCCGGTTATAGCCGCTGTCAGTGGACGCGGAAGTAGGTAAACGATTCAGGTGCGTAGCTGCCTTCACGCACCCTGCGCTGGTGCTCGTGCAGGCGCGCTTCGATCTCACGCAGTTCCAGCCAGCTGCTGCGGTTGAAGGCGATTTCCCTGTCGTCCCTGCCTTGGCGGCCGGCCTCGACGTGGCGCAGGCGCTGGTAGTCCACGAAGTTGGCGACTTCAGCGGCCAGCTTCGGCCAAGCGGTGTCGATCACGATCGCCAGATCCAGGTGGCCGACACCCGGGACGGTGTCCGGGATCAGCTGCCGGCTGGCGTGCAGGTAGGCAACCACCAGCTTCAGCTCGCGGGTGACATCGGCGCTGGGCTCCCAGTCGCGGTCCTGCAGCAACTGCTCCAGCAACTGGGCGTGTTGCATCCGCTGTTGGATGCAGGGTGAGGGGGTGCCGTCTGTAGCCAGGTCGTTCAGGTTGCGGGCGGCGGTGGCCAGCTGATCTGTCTGCAGCGGTGGCTGGGCGCGACCCAGCAGTGCCAGGAAGCCGTTGAAGTACTCGACTTCACGCGGAACCAACAGATAGTCGCTGACGTGGTTGCGGCGCTGCGGGATGTCGGGCGGGAAACGGTCCAACACCTGCGGCAGGGGAAGGCGGGGGTCGGGGATGGCGTACATGGTGCTGCTCCTGCGGGGAAGGGGTGCGTCCGTGAAGGCGGGGACACAGCGCCAGCATCCGCTTGGGCGTAGCATTGGTCATGATGGCAGGCGGAGCCTTCAGACAGTCATTGCGCTGGTTTCTGAGGTTTTCATGAGGGTTTGCCCATGGGTGCGGTTGAAGACCCAGGTGACACTGGCCCGTTGCTGCATCGCTACCGTTTTGACGGCATCGTGGTGGACACGGTGGCGCATACGCTCAGCCGCGACGGCCAGTTCCAATCGCTGGAGCCCAAGGCATTTGCAGTGCTGTTGCTGCTGCTGCGGCACGCAGATGAATTGCTGGTGCGCGACCAGTTGCTCGATGCTGTCTGGGGCCATCGGCATGTGACGCCGGGCGTGCTGACCCGCGCCATTGCCCAGTTGCGCTCTGCGCTGGATGACCATTCACATGAGCCGCGCTACATCCAGACCCAGCACGGCTTGGGGTATCGCTTCATTGGCAAGCTGTTGCCGCCGGAAGCACCTGCGCTGGAGACCGGGGCGGTGCCAGCGGTCGCCGAGTCAGCATTGGTGGAGCCACCGATTGCTGTCGTCGAGCCCGTCGATGATGTCACGGCTGAACCCGGTTCAGCGGTGCAGCCGCTGCCGCCCTTGCGAGCGCGATTCTCCCAGTGGGGGCGGGCAGCGCCGAGGGTGGCATTGCCTGGATGGCTGCGTTCGCAGCCCTTGTTGATTGGCAGCGGCGTATTGCTCCTGCTGCTGTTGGCTGCAGGCGTGTGGTGGTGGAGCAGAGGTCCGGTTGCGACGGCAGCATCGATTGCAGTGATGCCATTCAGCAGCCTCAGCGACGATGCGTCCGACCGCTACTTTGCCGATGGCCTGGCAGTGGAGATGCACGACGCCTTGACCAATGTGCCCGGTTTGAAAGTGGCTGCCAGGCAGTTGACCACGGCGCGTGGGGGCGATGCGGAAGGCGACGATGTACGCCGGATCGGGCGCCGCCTGGGTGTGGCGACGCTGCTGGATGCAAGCGTGCGCCGTGAGGGCGGTCGGGTAAGGATCAGTGCACGGCTGTCTGATACCGCCACCGGCTTTACCCTGTGGGCGGAGACCTATGATCGCGAGATCAACGACGTATTCGCACTGCAGGGAGAGATAGCGAACAGTGTGGTGCACGCCTTGCTCGGGCACCTGCCCGGGAAGACAGCCGGTGTCGCGCAGCGGCTTACGCCGACCAAGGATGTGAATGCCTACGACGCCTACCTGCGCGGATTGGCGCTGCTGCAACGGCCGATAGGCGAAGCTGGCAACGATCGGGCAATGGCGGCCTTCGCCCAGGCCTTGAGCATCGATCCGCATTTCGCGCGGGCGCAGGCCGGGATCTGCCGGGCCCAGATCGCGCGGCTGGAGGGCGTCAGCGATGCGGAGGCGTTCGCGCGTGCACGCGAGGCCTGCGCGCGGGCGCAGGCAATGGACCCGGGCCTGCGCGAGGTCAGTCTGGCAATGGCCGAGATTGCCCGGGTCAGTGGCCAGAACCAGCAGGCGCTGGTGCTGTACCAGCAGGTCATGGACGATCCGGCGCTGCGTGCCGATGGTCTGGTCGGGCTGGCACGGACCTATGCTGCACTCGGGCAGGAGGCGAAGGCGTTACAGGCATTCCAGCAGGCAATCGTGGCCCGCCCCAGTGATGCGCAGATCTATCGATTGCTGGGCTATCACCATTGGCTGCGCGGCGAAGTGCCCAAGGCGATCGAAGCGTTTGTCACCGCCACCGTACTGCAGCCAGAAGACAGCCGTTTATGGGGCAGTCTGGGTGGTTTGTATCTTGCCCAGGGCGATACCGTGCAGGCCGGGCATGCGTTCAACATGTCCTTGTCGATCGAGCCCAATGCCGGTGCACTGACCAATCTGGGTACGATGAAATTCGATCACGGCGAGTATGCATTGGCTGCGGAACTGTTCCAGCAGGCAACCGTGCTGGAGCCGGAGGATTATCTGCACTGGGGCAATCTGGCAGATGCCTTGGCCGCTGCCCCGGCCACCGCAGCGCAGGCGCAGGCCCCGTATCTGCGGGCAGCGCATCTGGCGCAGCAGTATGTGGACGTGCGCCGTGATGACGCCTATGCCTTGGCTTTGCTGTCCTGGTACCGGGCAAATCTGGGTGAACGCGCGCGTGCACTTGCGGACCTGCAGGCGGCGCGCGCGCTGGGCACGCAGGCGGCAGAGGTCGCGCTGTGGTGTGCGCAGACATTGACGCTGCTGGGCGATAAGCCGGGCGCGCATAGCTGCATTGAAAGCGCGTTGAAACAAGGCATACCGCAGCAGCGCATCGACGCCTTGCTGTCACTGCAGCGCTATGCGCTCGTCGGTAGTGGTGTGCGCCGCGATTGAACACGATTTCTGTCCGTGGCGGCGGACCCCATCGAGGAGTGCTCGTCATGAACTACAGCGTGTGGATGTTTGTTGGGCTTGCCGCCGGTGTCGCTGTCTGTGCCTCGCAGCCGCTTCCGGCGCCAAATGATCCTGTGCAATGCACGAATACCTTGCCAGTGCGCATCGTCAAAATGGTGTATGTGGATGTGACGGTGGGGCCAAGTGGACCGATCGTCAGCCCTGAGGAATGCGTCGTGCGCAGCGGAACCATCGTGCTGTGGCGCACGGCGGAGAACGTGCTGGATCCGTTCGAGTTGGCGTTTGCCGAGTCGCCGGTTGACGCAACGACTCAGCGCGTGCCGACGAGTGGCGCGGCAAAGGACTTCCGCTCCCAGCGCATGGGGCGGCGACAGGGCGTGGAGATCGTTGCCAAAGAAGTGACCGCCGAGCGCGATATCAAGTACGACGTGCGTATCGGCGCAAGCCATATCGATCCCGGGATCAAGATCATGCCGCGCTGACGGGCGTGGCGGCTGACTCAGGATGCGCGCAGGCTTGCACGCACCGGGGCGAAGCTGCGCCGGTGCTGCGGGCAGGGGCCGTGTGTGCGCAGCGCGGCCATATGCAATGGCGTGCCATAGCCTTTGTGCTGGTCGAAGCCGTACTCGGGATGCTGTTGGTGCAGCTCCAGCATGAAGCGGTCGCGGCTGACCTTGGCCAGGATCGAGGCGGCCATGATGCTGCGGTCGATGGCATCGCCGCCAACCAGTGCTTCGGCCGGGCAGGGCAGGCCCTTGGGAATCTTGTTGCCATCGATGCGGGCGAACTGGGCCACATGCGCCACGCCTTCCACCGCCAAGCGCATGCCCTGCATGGTGGCCTGGAAGATGTTGAGGCTGTCGATCTCGGTCACGTCGACCATGACGATCTTGTAGGCCAGAGCGCGCTCGATGATGCGCTCGTAGAGCTGGTCGCGGCGCAGTGCGGTCAATGCCTTGGAGTCGTCCAGGCCGTTGATGCGCGGGCGTTCGGGATCGAAGACAACCGCCGCCACTGCGACCGGGCCGGCCAGCGGGCCGCGCCCGGCCTCGTCGACACCAGCGACCAGGCGCGGAGCCTGCTGTGCAAGCAAAGCAGCGTCGTCAAACAAGGACAGCGAGACATCCGCAGCCTTGGGGCTACGTCTTGCAGTCACGGCTGACCTTGCTTGCGCGGTGTCTGCAGCAGCCCGGCGACAGCGTCGGCGGCGCGTGCCGAGGCGTCCTGCCGCAGTTGCTGGTGCAGCTGCTGGTAGTCGTCCTGCAGACCGCTGACGCAATCGGGATGTTCGAACCAGTTGCGTACTGCAGCGGCCAGATTGTCTGGCGTGCATTCGTGCTGGATCAGCTCCGGCGCCAGGTCCTTGCCGGCCAATACGTTGGGCAGGGCAAAGCGATTGACCTTGATCAGGCCCAGCGCCTTGACGATGCGATAGGTGAGTTCGGCCACGCGGTAGCCCACCACCATCGGTCGTTTGACCAGCATGGTTTCCAGTGTGGCAGTGCCGGAGGCCAGCATCACCACGTCGGCGGCGATCATGGCTTCGCGTGCCTTGCCATCGAGCAGGTGCAGGCGCGCGCTGGGTAGCGCCGCGCTGCGGATCTGCTCGGTAATCATCGCCTTGCACTTGGCGTTGGCCGCCGGCACGACGATATGCAGGCCGCGGTCCTGCTCGCACAGCTGCCAGGCGGCGGCGAAGAACGGCGGGCCGAGCCGGCTCACTTCGCCCAGACGGCTGCCGGGCAGTACCGCGAGCAGCTTTGCCTGCCCGGGAATGCCCAGTGCTTGCCGCGCTGCCGTGCGATCAGTGTGCAACGGGATCTCATCAGCCATCGGATGGCCGACGAAGCGCGCGTCAATGCCGTGGCGGGCATAGATCGGCGGTTCCATCGGGAACAGACACAGCACCAGGTCGGCGCTGGCGCCGATTTTCTGGGCACGCTTCTCGCGCCAGGCCCAGACCGAGGGGCTGACGTAATGCACGGTGCGCAGGCCACGCTGCTTGAGCCACTTTTCCACGCCCAGATTGAAATCCGGTGCGTCGATGCCGATGAATACATCCGGTTGCCAGTCGAGCACACGCTGGCGGAATTCCTTGCGCAGCTTCAGCAGGCGCGGCAGGTGGCGCAGGATCTCAGCCAGCCCCATCAGTGCCAGCTCGCTGGCGTCAAACCAGGTCTCGCAGCCGGCGTGGCGCATCGCATCGCCGCCGATGCCGGCAAATTCGGCATCGGGGTAACGTGTACGCAGGGCATTGATCAGGCCGGCGCCGAGCAGGTCGCCCGACGCCTCGCCGGCAACCAGCGCGATGCGCGGCTTGCGGCCCAGCACCAATCGGGAGTCCTGGATTACAGCGCTCATCGTTGCAGCGGACGCTCGCCGTGCTCGATGAAGTCCAGCATCTGCTTGACGTCATCGCTGCTGCGCGCCTGCTCGGCCAGCGCCAGCTTGGCTTCGGCCAACGGCACGCCAGCCACGTAGATGGTGCGGTAGGCACGCTTGATCGCGCTGATGCGCTCGGCGTCGAAGCCACGACGCTTCAGGCCTTCGCTGTTGATGCCGCGTGGACGGCCATGGCCGTCGATACCGACCATGGTGAACGGCGGGATATCGCCGGTGACCAGTGCACCCATGCCGAGGAAGGCATGGTCGCCGATGCGGCAGAACTGATGCGCACCGGCAAAGCCGCTGATGATCACCCAGTTGCCGACCGAAACGTGGCCGGCCAGCGTGGTGTTGTTGGAGAACACGCAGTGGTCGGCAACGTGGCAGTCATGGGCGACATGCACGTAGGCCAGCATCCAGTTGTCGTTGCCGATGGTGGTCACGCCACCGCCGCCGGCAGTGCCGCGGCTGAGGGTGACGAACTCGCGGAACACATTGCGGTCGCCGATCACCAGTTCGGTGCGTTCGCCGGCGAACTTCTTGTCCTGCGGCTCACCGCCAACGGCGACATGGCCGATGAAACGGTTGTCACGACCGATCCGGGTGGGGCCATGGATGCTGCAATGCGGCCCCACTTCGGTGCCGTCGCCGATCTCGACGTCGGCGCCGATCAGGGTGAATGCACCCACGCGCACGCCTTGGCCAAGCTTGGCCGAAGGATCGATGACCGCGGTCGGGTGAATCAGGGGGGCGCTATCGCTCATCGTATGCTCCAGGCAGGTTATTCGCGGGTGCCGGCGCACAGCACTTCGGCGTGTGCGACCACTTCACCATCCACCTTGGCTTCGCCGTAGTAGACCGCCATGTTGCGGATCATGCGCTTGACCTGCACATGCAGTTCCAGCACGTCGCCCGGCACCACCTGCTTCATGAAGCGCACGTTGTCGACCTTGACCAGATAGAACAGCTTGGACTGCGCGTCGCGGCCCAGGCTGAGCTGGGTCAGTACACCACCGGCCTGGGCCAGTGCTTCGATGATCAACACGCCGGGCATGATCGGCTGGCCCGGGAAGTGACCCTGGAAGTAGGGCTCGTTGATGGTGACATTCTTGTGCGCGACGATGCGCTTGGCGTCCACATCCAGCTCGACCACCTTGTCGACCAGCAGGAACGGGTAGCGGTGCGGGATCAACGTCTGGATGGTGTTGACGTCGATGGGCATCTGCAGTGGTGCGTTCATTCTTTCTCCTTGCTCACAGCCAGGATGCGCCGTGCCAGCGAATCGAGCTGCTTGAAGCGCGCGGCGTTTTTGCGCCACGTGCGGTTGTCGGTCAAAGGGGTACCTGACGAGTATTCGCCCGGTTCGGTAATCGAGTTGCGTACCACCGACTTGCCGGTGATGACGACGTGGTCGCAGATTTCCAGGTGGCCAACGACGCCGACGGCGCCGCCGAGCAGGCAGTAGCGGCCGATCTTGGCGCTGCCGGCAATGCCGGTGGAACCCGCGATGGCGCTGTGCGCGCCGATCTGTACGTTGTGGGCGATCTGCACCAGGTTGTCCACGCGTACGTCTTCGTCCAGCGTGGTGTCTTCCAGTGCGCCGCGGTCGATGCAGGTATTGGCACCGATCTCGCAATCGTCGCCGATGCGCACGCCGCCAAGTTGCGGCACCTTGATCCAGTGGCCGTTGTCCATCGCCAGGCCGAAGCCTTCGGCGCCGAGCACGGCGCCCGGATGGATGCGCACACGCTTGCCCAGCTTGACCCGGGCAACCAGGGTGACGCGGGCCAGCAGTTCGGTGCCGGCTTCAACCACGCAGTCGTCGCCGATGATGCTGCCGACGCCGATGATGCAGCTCTCGCCGATCACGCTGCGCGCGCCGATGCAGACGTGCGGGCCGATGTGGGCGCTGGCCGCCACCGTTGCGCTGGGGTCAATGACCGCGCTGGGGTGGATGCCGGGCTCGCGCACCGGCACTGTCTCGAACAGTGCGCCGATCTTGGCGAAGGTGGTGTAGGGATCCTTGGCGATCAAAGCGGTACCCGGCGCCGCTTCCGCGTCGTCGGCACGCAGCAGCACGATGGACGCCTTGCTGTCGGCCAATTGGGCCCGGTAGCGCGGGTTGGCCAGGAAGGTCAGCTGCCCGGGGCCGGCATGGGCCAAGGTGGCAACACCATGGATGGCAACCGACGGGTCACCGTGCACCTGCAGGCCGAAACGGTCGGCAAGTTCCTGAGCGGTATAGGTAGGAGTATTCACGCAGCAAGTTTACCGTGTGCGCCGATGGCGGTCATGCGAACGGACGTTATCACCCTTGCAGGGCAAGGGCAGCGGGGTGGGCGGGTCGCCCGAAAGTGCAGATGTTCCGAGGGAGCGGCGCGGCTTTGACGGGACGGTCCCGTTGCACGGAGCGCATGTGAGTGCCCCGTAAAAGCAAACCCCGGGAGTGAATCGCGTCCGGGGCCGGTTGATGCGGTAATTCTGGTGGAGAGCCCCCTTTGATAAAGGGGCGCGCCGACAGGCGCGGGGAATGGGTGAACCGGAGCGCGCCCGACTGTCATGCCGGTGGCCTGACAGTCGGTACCCCGGGCGTGCCCCCGGGGCCGCGGGGCAGTTCGTGAGCACTGGCCACCCAAGGGGAACTGCAGACGCGCAATATCGGCGCCGTGTTGCGTGTTGAGCGGGGTGG
>NZ_JBRREF010000110.1:0-13817 GCF_056760135.1 Stenotrophomonas sp. STEN023
CCCCCCGGCCGTGGCGGGGTTCCCACACCGCCCGGCCGCCCCTTCTTGTTTAACCCGCACCGGGGGCGGGCCGGCCCCCCCCCCCACAAAACCCACAGCTGGTTTTTCGATGGAGCCCCAGCCGAGCATGGCTCGGCTCTACCTGTATTCGGCTATCCACACAGGCTGTGTCCTGCTGCATACACAAGCTGTGGATAACGACGCACAGCCCTTGTGCCACGGCCCTCTGCAAATCATGGTGATATTTTGTCCACGAGCTGTGGGCAAGCAGGTGTAGTGGCCCGCCCAAACCCCCGCGGGGGGGGGCGCGGGAGGCGCCGGCCAAAATGGGGGGGGGGGGGGGCGCCCCCCCCCCCCCCCGCCCAAAAAAACCCCCCGGGTGTTTTTGCTTGGCCCCCCCCCCGGGGCTGGCCTCGGCTCTACCTGTATTCCGCTATCCACACAGACTGTGTCCTGCTGCATACACAAGTTGTGGATAAGGCTTCGCAGCCCTTGTGCCAAGGGCCTCTGCAAAACATGGTGATATTTTGTCCATCACTTGTGGACAGCTGGAGGTGAGCCTGCAGGGTGTTGTGCGTACCATGGTCGGGATACCCACACGGCCGTACCCCATGACCACGTTCCCCGAAGACATCTATACCGAACCCAGCGCCGATACCAATACGCTGGCCAACCTCGGGCCACTGGCAGCGCTGGCCGGTATCTGGATCGGCGAGCGCGGCATGGACGTCAATCCCAAGGCCGATGGCCCCGAGCGGCAGGCCTTTATCGAACACGTCGAACTGCAGCCGATCGATGCGCAGCCCAATGGCCCGCAGTTGTTCTACGGGCTGCGTTATCACACACGCATCCACAAGCCCGGTGAAGTGGAGACCTTCCACGATCAGGTTGGTTATTGGTTGTGGGAGCCGGCGACCGGCACGGTGATCCAGACGCTGACCATTCCACGCGGGCAGACCGCGATGGCGGTCGGCAAGGCGGCGCCGGATGCGAAGCGCTTCCGCCTGCGTGCCGAGCGCGGCTCGATGACCAATGGCATCAGCTCGAACCCGTTTCTCGAACACGCGTTCCGTACCGAAAGCTACGAGATAGAGGTCACCATCAATGACGACGGTAGCTGGTCCTACGAGCAGGAAACGATGCTGGTTATCCCGGACCGCAGCGAGCCGTTCGCGCATACCGACCGCAACACGCTGCGCCGGATCGGCGAGCCAACACCCAACCCGACCGCACAGGCAGCGTAGTGCCGAGCCATGCTCGGCAGAGGCTCTACCGATAGGGTAGGCGCACTTGTGGGAGCGGCGTAAGCCGCGAAGCTTGCACCAATGAATCGAGCAGGCATGCAGGCCAACTCAATGGACCATATGCTTCGCGGCTGACGCCGCTCCTACAAAGCTGCGTTAGGTTTGCCGGCTGCGCTATCCACACAGACTGTGTCCTGTTGCGCATACAAGCTGTGGATAAGGCCGCGCAGCCCTTGCGCTGCGGCCATCTGCAAAACATGGTGATATTTTGTCCACGACCTGTGGATGATTCGAACGTAGTGCCGAGCCATGCTCGGCAGGGGCTCTGCCGATACAGCGGGGGCACTTGTGGGAGCGGCGTCAGCCGCGAAGCTGACAGCAATGAATCGGTGGTCATGTCTGCCAGTCGGATGGATCATCGGTTTCGCGGCTGACGCCGCTCCCACAAAATCACATCGAGTTTGCGGGTAAAGCCCCAGCCGAACATTGCCCGGCGCTACCTGCATCCGGCTATCCACACAGGCTGTGCCCTGTGATGCCTACAAGTTGTGGATAAGCCTCTGCAGGCCTTGTGCTGCAACGATTCTGGAGCGCTGGCTATTTTTTGACCAAGCTCCGCCCAGCCCGGTCAGGCAGCCGCCAAGGTGGCGACGTTACAATGGCCCACCTTTTCCAGACTGGAGCTGTCCATGTCCCGCCAGATCATCAACACCGCCAACGCCCCGGCCGCCATCGGCCCGTACTCGCAGGCCGTGCGCGCCGGCAACACCGTGTACTTCTCCGGCCAGATTCCGTTGGACCCGGCGACCGGTGAAATCGTCGCTGGCGACGTCACCGCGCAGGCCCGTCGCGCCTTCGACAACCTCAAGGCCGTGGCCGAGGAAGCCGGTGGTTCGCTGGACAAGATGGTGCGCCTTGGCCTGTACCTGACCGACCTGGGTGAGTTCGCCAAGGTCAATGCGGTGATGCAGGAGTACTTCCAGGCCCCGTTCCCGGCCCGTTCGACCATCGAAGTGTCGGGCCTGCCGAAGGGCGCCGCGTTTGAAGTCGACGCGATCATGATCATCGACTGATCGGCAACGCGGATTCGGTGGTGTAGCAGATGCCCGGGAAACCGGGCATCTGCGTTTCAGGTTGACGGTAAGCGGGTTCCGCTCGGGGTCTGTCCGGTCCAGCGTTTGAAGGCGCGGCGGAATTCGCGCGCATCATTGAAGCCCAGCTGGTTGCCGATTGCAGCAACGGCGAGTTCCGGGTCCTGCAGCAGTTCCAGTGCGCGCTCGGTGCGCACGCGGTCGTGGACTTCGCTGAAGCTGGTTTCCTCGTCGGCCAATTGCCGGCGCAGGGTGCGTTCGCTCAGGTGCAGGGCCAGCGCGATTTCGCTCATCTGCGGGTTGTCACGCAGCCGTGGCCGCAGCTGACGCTCGACCGCGGCGGTGGTTTCACCGCGCGAGGCCAGCGTTGCCAGTTGCGCGTGGCACATCGACAAAGCCTGCTGCGAGGTCACCGGGTTGTAGCTGGCAAACGGCAGCTGCATCCAGCGCTGTTCCAGTAGCAGAGCGTGACGTGGCTGGTTGAAGCGCAGCTCGCAACGGAACAATGCCTGGTACTGGTCGATGCAGGCCGGTGCCGGGTAGCCCAGTTCCAGCCGCAGCGGGCTGAACTCATTGCCTGCCAGTTCGCGGCCGAGCATCACGATGCTGGAGAACATCTCCTCGCAGAGGAACTGCAGCAGGTCGTTGGCTTCATCCGGCGCGCTAGCGACGATGGCCAGGCTGTCGCTGCCGCCGTCTTCCAGGGCCAGGCTCATCAGTGGGCCGAGGTTGCGCTGGTAATCCAGACCTATCCGTACCGCGTCGCCAAACGTGCGCGCGGTCTTCATCGCCAGGCCGAGCAGGCCGAAGTTGCCACCGTTCTGGTTGCCGCCCATGGCCAGGCCGACCCCGTCAATGGAAAAGGTGGGCAGGGCGCGGCGTATCACCTCGATTGCCTGCCGGTAGGAAATGCGGGCGCTGGGATCGTTGAGCTGCGCGGCGCTCAGTTGCAGCCCGTTGAACCAGTTGTCGCTGCTGACGCCGCGTTGCTCGGCCAGCAGCAACAGGCCACAGAGCATGTTGGTTGGAACGTTGGCGATGCTCAGGCGGTCGCCGCCGCCGATCCTGCGTTGCATTCAAGCCCCTCCAGCTTGTCCGCTTTGCCCCCCCAAGTATGCCGTTCTTGCCCTTCGCGTGAACACTGCCTGAAGGTGAGACTGCAGGCCAACATCTGCCGGCGTATGGAGTCGGAATCATGCAGCGCAGCATTATCTGGGCAGTTTCCACCGGTTTGGCCATGCTGACGGCCGGCTGCCAGAAGCAGGGCGAGCAGGCTCCCGCAGTGGCGGCCGCCGATGCCGCCTTCGCGACCTCGCTGCAGGAGCGGTTGCTGGACGCCAAACCCGGCGACGTGATCGAGATCCCTGCCGGTCGCCACCAGTTCGAGCGCAGCCTGAGCCTGCGCGCCGACGGCGTGACCATCCGCGGTGCGGGCATGGACCAGACCGTGCTCAGCTTCAAGGGGCAGAAGGCCGGTGCCGAGGGCCTGCTGGTCAATGGCGACAACTTCACCATCGAGAACCTCACCATCGAGGACTCCAAGGGCGACGGGCTGAAGATCAGCGAGTCGGAGAACATCACCATCCGTGGCGTAAAGGTGCAGTGGAGCGGTGGCCCCAGCACCAAGAACGGTGCCTATGGCATCTACCCGGTGCTGACCAAAAACGTGCTGATCGAGAACACCATATCCATCGGTGCCTCCGATGCCGGCATCTATGTCGGCCAGTCCGACGGGGTGATCGTGCGCAACAGCCGCGCCGAGCAGAACGTGGCCGGCATCGAAGTCGAGAACACCCGCAACGCCGACGTGTACGACAACGTCGCCACCGGCAATACCGGCGGCATCCTGGTGTTCAACATGCCGGGCCTGTCGCAGCAGGGCGGCAATATCCGCGTGTTCAACAACAAGGTCATTGCCAACAACCACGAGAACTTCGGCGCCAAGGGCACGCCGGTGGCCAGTGTGCCGGCCGGCTCGGGCATCGTCATCAACTCCAACGATGACATCGAGGTGTTCGACAACGAGGTGCGTGACAACGCTACGGCCAACATCATCGTCTCCAGCGTGTATTCCACCGGCTACAAGGACAGCAGCGCTTCGGCCAATTTCGATCCGTATCCGGAGCGCATCCATATCCACAACAACACCTTGTCCGGCGGCGGTGATTCGCCCGACGGGTTGGATCTGAAGGCCTTGAAAGTGGCGATGTATGGCCTGACCGGCAATTTCCCGGACGTGCTGTGGGATGGCTACTTCAACAAGGAGCGGATGGTCGGCGGGGTCAAGACCGGGCCGCAGATCTGCCTGCGCAACGTCAGCGGCGTGATCAACGCCGATGGTCCTGGCGGTTACAAGAGCCCGAGCAAGGATGCCAAGCCATTTGAATGCGATCTGCCGCGCTTGCCGGCCATCGATCTGAAACGCGGTTGAGGCCAAGGCATGCGCAAGCTGATGGTGCGGGGAATGGTAGTTGTGGCTGCCTTGCTGGTACTGGCTGGCTGCGGCAAACCGGCCGCGGTGCATTTCTTCGAGCAGGGCCAGCCAGCAAGCCTGGATGAGTGGCATGTGCTGCGCGTTCGTGACGGCAAGCTGTCGCTCAACGACGGGGTTGTGCCTTATGACTTGAACACACCGCTTTTCAGTGATTACGCGCATAAGCTGCGCACGGTGTGGATGCCGAAGGGACAGGCGGCCGGCTACCAGCCGGAGCATGCCTTCGATTTTCCGGTCGGCACGATCCTCAGCAAGACTTTTTACTACCCGCTGCCTGCTCAAGGGGCTGGTGATGGCAGGTCGGTGGCGCGCACACCGCCGTCGCAGTCCTCATTGCAGGCAGAAAGCCTGGATCTTTCCAAGGTTCGTCTGATCGAAACCCGTCTGCTGGTCCATCGCAAGGAAGGCTGGGTAGCCCTGCCTTACGTCTGGAATCACGAGCAGACCGAGGCGACCCTGCAGCGCACCGGCGCCAGTGTTGACCTGGAACTGGTGGCTGCTGATGGCTCGCGCGAAGCGTTTGCCTACCAGGTGCCGGACCAGAACCAGTGCGGCGGCTGCCATATCACCGACAACCGCTCGCGCAAGCTGTTGCCGATCGGCCCCAAGGCACGCAACCTCAATCGCGATTTCGAGTACCTCAGCGGGCGCGACAACCAGCTCGCGCACTTGGTCAAACTCGGCTATCTGAAAAACCTGCCAGCACCTGCGCAGCTGCCGCGCGCGGCCGATGCCACTGATCCTGCAGCGCCGCTGGAGGCGCGTGCACGCGCCTATCTGGACGTGAATTGTGGCCATTGCCATAGCCGCACCGGCCCGGCCATCACCTCCGGCCTGTGGCTGGACGCACCCACCCGGGATCACCTGAAGCTGGGCATGTGCAAGCAGCCGATCGCCGCCGGCAAGGGCACCGGCAACCGCCGCTATGACATCCAGCCGGGTGATGCGGACGCCTCGATCATCGCCTACCGCATGGACAGCCATGACCCGGCGGTGATGATGCCCGAGGTCGGCCGCGCGGTTGTACACAGCGAAGGCGTGACCTTGATCCGGGATTGGATCAACGCACTGCAAACAAACTGCGACACGGCTGGCGAAGGCCAGCCTGGCAATACAGGCCCGCCGGCGGTCTGACGCCGGCATACACCTCACTGCGTGGGAGAGAACGCGATGCGAGTGAAGCAACGGAATCTGGTAGTCGGACTGCAGCGGGCCATGGCCGGGCTGATGGTGGTGGGGGCGGTAGCCCCGGCAATGGCACAGTCGGCGACGGAGGATGCTGCCACCACGCTTGATCGCATCACCGTCACCGCGCAGAGCCGGCAACAGGAAATACAGGACGTGCCGATTGCCTTGCAGGTGGTTGACCAGAACCTGCTCAACGACGTCGCGGCCGAGAACCTCGGCGACATTGATGCCTTCGTGCCAGGCCTGGTGATCGATGCGGTGCAGCCAACCCAGCCTTCTTTCAAGCTGCGCGGCGTGGAGACCGATGACTTCGGCATCGGTACCGATCCGGCGGTAGGCATCTTCGTCGATGGCGTCTACGGCGGACGCGGCGGTGGTGTGTTGCTGCCGTTCGTCGACGTGGAGCGCATCGAGGTGCTGAAGGGGCCGCAGGGCACCTTGTTCGGCCGCAATACCGCCGCCGGCGCGATCTCGCTGATAACCCGCCGGCCGCAGGCCGAGACCGAGGCGCGCGCCACGGTGCGGGTGGGCAACTATGGCAAGAAGTACGCCGATGCGATGTGGAACATCCCGACCGGTGACAACTCGGCGCTGCGCTTCAATGCGCTGATCAATACCAGTGACGGTTGGTTCCAGGATGGCGCCACCGGCAAGGATCTGGGCGGCGAGAATGTATGGGCCACGCGCGCTGCCTGGCAGACGCGTTTCGGCGACAACACCACTGCCTATGTGAGCTGGGACCACGAGAGCCTGGACCAGAACGGCCGCGTCACCACCGGCATCGTCGCGCTGCCCGCCTATCCGGCGCGGCCGCCGGTGCCGGTGGACCCGGATGACTATCTGGACCCGCGCAAGATCAAGACCTACAGCGATGCCGACAATGCCGAATGGCGCACCTTTGACGGCGTCAGCCTGATCGTCGACCACGCGCTGTCGTGGGGAAATTTCACCTCCACCAGCTCCTGGCGCAAGTACGACTCCACCAACCACACCGAGGAAGACGGCACCAACCGCTTCGACCTGTACGTGGATTCGAAGAACACCGAGAGCAACGAGACCTTCTACCAGGAGTTCAAGTTCTCCGGCAGCAACGAACGCTTCGACTGGGTTGCCGGTGCCAGCTACTTCGACGAGGACGCAAAACAGACCAGCGAGGTCAATACCAATACCGAGGCGGTGGACAACATCGTGCGTAACATGGGCATCGCGCCAACGCCGGATGGCAGCCTGTTTGGCTTCACCTCGCTGCTGGCGCAGATGAATGGCATTCCGATTTCGCTGGTCGGTGAAAAGTGGAACGAACGCTTCAACAATACCCTGGGCACGACGTCCTATGCGGTGTTCGGCGATGTCATCTGGAAGGCTACCGACCGCCTCAACCTGACCTTCGGCCTGCGTTACACCCGCGACGAGAAGGACTTCACCTGGCTCAATACGCCGCGCAATGCGCCGGGGCTGGAAGCCAAGCTCGGCGCGCTGGAAGCGCTCGGCTTCTTCCAGGCATTGGCCGGCATGGGCATTCCGATCACCCGCGATCTGCTGACCTTCGACATGGCCTTCATTGATCCGCCAGCGATGGTCAACAAGGGCAAGCTGGTCCGCGACAAGAAGAACTGGAGTGACTGGAGTCCGCGCTTCGTCGTCGATTACCACCTCAATGACGACACCATGGTGTTCGGCTCGCTGGCCAAGGGCTACAAGGCCGGCGGTTTCAATGCACTGCAGATTGGTCCGGCATTCGAGAACGAGGACGTGTGGAACCTGGAGATCGGTATCAAGCAGAGCTTCGATCGTTTCTCCTACAACCTGTCCGCCTTCCACTACCAGTACGACAACCGCCAGGCGATCCGCCTGATCGACCCGGACCCGAACAACCCGGTCGACATCCCGGTCTATGTGTTCGACACCAGCGACCTTGAAGCCACCGGCGTGGACTTTGACATGCGCTGGAAAGCCACCGACGGGCTGACCCTGGACGCCGCCGCCGAGTGGATCGATTCCAAGTACAAGGACTACGTCACGCCGGAAGGCGTGAATCTGGACGGCGCGGCAACCGGCGAACCACGCTTCACAGCTTCGGCTGGCGCGGTGTATCTGGCTGACCTCGGTGGCAACGGCCAGCTGCGCTTCTCGCTGCGCCAGTCCTATCGGGGAGCGGTGCGCTGCAACGCAGGCTCCGCTCTGCAAGGCGACTGCGGTATCAGCAAGGTGCTCGACATCGGCGAGGCACAGCAGCGCACCGACGTGCGCATCGGCTGGACCTCGCCCTTGCAGCACTGGACCTGGGCGGTGTACGCCAACAACGTGTTCGACAAGCAGTACGTGCGCGGCCTCAACACCTACGGACGCGATCCGCTCGGCGTAGTCGGCGCAACCATCACCGACCCCCGCACCTACGGCCTGGAGATGACCGTGAAGTTCTAGCAGAGTCGCCTGCGCAAAGGGCTCCCCTCTCCCGCTTGCGGGAGAGGGGTTGGGGGTGAGGGCCCGCGCGCCACGTACAGCCACCGTAACAAGGCGCCAATCGACAACACCGCAGCAAATCAGCACTTGGGGAGTAGGAAACCCCGGCGTCCAACCACGCCGGGGTTTCTGTTTGCGGCGCATGACGGCATCCTTATGCAATGTCTGCACGCCGTGACCTCGCCACCCTCGATCTGTCCACCGAACCACTGAGCCGCCTGGCCGGGGTCGGGCCACGGGTGGCGGCCAAGCTGGAAGCGCGCGGTCTGACTACTTTGCAGGACCTGTGGCTGCACCTGCCGTTGCGCTACGAGGACCGCACCACGCTGCTGCCGATCCGCGCGCTCAAGGCCGGTATGGCCGCGCAGGTGGAGGGCAGGGTGGAAGCGGTGGAGCGTGGTTTCCGCTACCGGCCGGTGCTGCGGGTGGCGATCAGCGACGATTCCGGCGCCACCCTGGTGCTGCGCTTCTTCCACTTCCGCGCCGCGCAGGTCTCGCAGTTCGCGGTAGGCCGGCGCCTGCGCGCCTATGGCACGCCACGCGCTGGGCAGAATGGGCTGGAGATCGTGCATCCCAGTTATCACGTACTCGGCGATGGCGAAGACGCCGCGCTTGGTGCGGCATTGGACCCGGTGTATCCGGCGGTGGAGGGGATCGGCCCGGCCAGCCTGCGCAAGTTGATCGGACAGGCGCTGGACCGCCTGCCTGATGCCGCGTCGTTGGAGTTGCTGCCGCCGGCCTTGCTTGCCGGTATGGGCCTGCCTTCCTTGCGCGAAGCCTTGCTGACCATGCACCGGCCGCCGGCCGACGCCGACATCGGTGCTCTTGGTGCGGGTACGCACCCGGCGCAGCGGCGGTTGGCGATGGAAGAGCTGCTTGCCCATCACCTCAGCCTGCGTCGCCAGCGCATCGCCCTGCAGCAGCATCGCGCGCCATCGCTGCGCGGTCGCGATGGTCTGGTCAAGGTGCTGCGTGAATCCTTGCCATTCAAACTCACCGGCGCGCAGCAGCGCGTGTTCGACGAGATCCGCAAGGACCTTGCCCGCGCGCATCCGATGCTGCGGCTGGTACAGGGCGACGTCGGCTCCGGCAAGACCGTGGTTGCCGCACTGGCGGCGATGCTGGCGGTGGAACGCGGCAAACAGGTCGCGCTGGCCGCACCCACCGAGCTGCTGGCCGAGCAGCACCTGACCAATCTGCGCAGCTGGCTGCAACCGCTGGATGTGCGCGTGGCCTGGCTGGCCGGCAAGGTCACCGGCAAGGCCCGCGCCAAGGTGCTGGAAGATGTGGCCAGCGGCCATGCTCAGGTGGTGGTCGGCACCCATGCGCTGATGCAGGACAGCGTGGTGTTCAACGATCTGGCGCTGGCTATCGTCGACGAGCAGCACCGCTTCGGCGTGCACCAGCGGCTTGCGTTGCGCGACAAGGGCGCAACGGCCGGGGTGGTGCCGCATCAGCTGGTGATGACCGCCACGCCGATCCCGCGCACGCTGGCGATGGCCGCATATTCGGATCTGGATGTCTCGGCCATCGACGAACTGCCGCCCGGCCGTACGCCGGTGCAGACCATCGCCATCAGCGCCGAGCGGCGCCCGCAACTGGTCGAGCGCATCCGCATTGCCTGCCAGCAGGGGCGGCAGGTGTACTGGGTTTGTACGCTGATCGAGGAAAGCGAGGAAGACGCCGGCCCCGGCAATGCACGCATGGATGCGCAGGCCGCGCAGACCACCTTCGAGACGCTGTCGGCGCAGCTGCCTGAGTTGCGCATCGGTCTGGTCCACGGGCGCATGAAGGCAGCGGAGAAGCAGGCGGCGATGCGTGCCTTCAAGCAGGCTGAAACCGACCTGCTGGTCGCAACCACCGTCATCGAGGTTGGTGTTGATGTGCCCAACGCTTCGTTGATGATCATCGAGAATGCGGAGCGGCTTGGTTTGGCGCAGCTGCATCAGCTACGCGGCCGGGTGGGTCGCGGTGCAACCGCGTCCAGTTGCGTGTTGATGTACCAGGCGCCGCTGTCGGCGATGGCGCGTGAGCGGCTGGAGACCATGCGGCTTACCTCCGATGGTTTCCTGATCGCTGAAAAGGACCTGGAGCTGCGCGGTCCCGGCGAGTTGCTGGGTACCCGGCAGACCGGTCTGGCTGCCTTCCGCGTGGCCGATCTGGCCCGTGATGCAGGCCTGTTGCCGACTGTGCACGAGCTGGCCGAACGCCTGCTCAGCGACGCGCCGGAACTGGCTGACCGCATCGTCAACCGCTGGATTGGTGATGCGGTGCGCTACGCATCGGCCTGATTGCGTGCTTCCACTGTCATGGATGAGGTGACAGACTCCATGACCAACCAGAAGTGAAGCAGAAGATGAGCAAGAAGATACCGTTGCTGATTGATACTGATCCGGGCGTGGATGACGCACTCGCACTGCTGATGGCCTTTGCCGATGAGCGCCACGACGTGGTCGCATTGACGGTGGCGGCTGGCAATGTCGGCCTAGAATACACCGTGCGCAATGCGCTGAAGCTGTGCGAAGTGGCCGGCCGTGAAGACGTGCCCGTGTTCGCCGGTACCGCTGATCCGCTGGTGTACCCGGCCGAAGACGCCGCGCATGTGCATGGCCGCGACGGCTTCGGCGACGTGGATCTGCCGCTGGCTGCGCGCAAGGTGGAAGCCGAGCACGCCGCATTGGCGATCCTGCGCCTGTCGCACCAATATGCTGGCGAACTGCTGCTGGTCGCGCTTGGTCCGCTGACCAATATCGCGCTCGCGCTGAAGCTTGATCCGAGCCTGCCGCAGCGCGTGAAGCGCTTCGTGGTGATGGGCGGCGCGATCACCGGGCACGGCAACATCACCCCGGCCGCCGAGTTCAACATCGCCTTTGATCCGGAATCGGCACATATCGTCTTCACCTCGTTCCCGTTCATCGAAGTCGCCGATTGGGAAGCCACCATCGCCCACGGTCTGCTGCACCGTGACGTCGAACAGTGGCTGGCCGCGGACACCGACAAGGCGCGTTTCTACGAGCTGATCTCACGCCAGACCCGGCTGTGGTCGGAAGACAGTCGTGGCGAGCGCTGGTATGCCGCCGATGCGCTGGCGATGGCCTGGGCGCTGCAGCCGGAGGGCGGCAAGGTGGTTGAACAGCGGCCGCTGTCGATCGAGCTGACCGGCACCCGCAGCCGTGGCGCCACCATCGTCGACTGGAACCGCCAGACCGGCGTGGCCGACAATACGGCACTGCTGATCGGCTACGACCAGGCCCGCTTTGAGGCCCAGGTGCGCGGGGCGCTGCTGGGCCAGTAATGGCCCCGGGGGAGTGGGGTAGTTGGCACGACTTGCCTGTCGCGGCAAGTCGTGCTTATAATGGCCGTCTTGACCACCAGCCCACACGGTGCGAGCCCATGAAGGCCGATATCCATCCTGATTACCACAACGTCGTTTTCCACGACGTGACCTCTGATTTCAAGTTCCTGACCCGTTCGACCATGTCCTCCAAGGAAACGGTCAAGTGGGAAGACGGCGAAGAGTATCCGCTCGTCAAGGTTGAAATTTCCTCGGCTTCGCACCCGTTCTACACGGGCAAGCACAAGGTTATCGATACCAGCGGCCGCATCGACAAGTTCCAGAAGCGCTACGCGCGCTAATCGAACTGTTGTTGCTGCACTGACAACGGCCGCGCCCTGCGCGGCCGTTGTTTTGTCTTGCGTGTCGTACGGCTGAACCATTGCGGAATCGGGCGGTTGTGCCTGTGCGACGCTGTGTCGCGCGGAAACTCCGGCTATAAGACTTTTGTCTTCGCAATCTGCAAATGCTGCTGTGCGATAATCGTCGGAACCGCAGTGGAAAACTGCGGAATTCCTTCACGCGCCTGCCCGCACCCCTATACGTCAGGACAGGCGCCTTCCACTTGAGGAGCGCACACTGTGTCCGATCTTGATCAGGTCACGCTCAACGCCGGCGAGAAGTCGGTCGTTCTGCCTGTCGTCAAACCCGTACTGGGCAATAACTGTGTCGATATCTCGAAGCTGACCAAGGAAACCGGTCTCTTCACCTACGACTCGGGCTACACCGCCACCGCCAGCTGCAAGTCGGCCATCACCTACATCGATGGCGATAACGGCGTGCTGTTGTATCGCGGCTATCCGATCGAGCAGCTGGCTGCCAAGTCCAGCTTCGTCGAAGTGGCCTACCTGCTGATCAATGGCGATCGTCCGAGCGCCGACCAGCTGAAGGCTTTCGAAGCCGAACTGACCGCTGAAGCCGGCGTTGATGAATCCATCAACACCCTGATCGGCAGCTTCGCCAAGGACGCGCATCCGATGGCGATCCTGACTGCCTCGATCGCGCAGCTGTCGGCCAAGTACCACGCTTCGCTGGATCTGGACGACGCCGAACAGCGCCGCCAGGCAGCAGTACGTCTGATCGCCAAGGTTCCGACCTTGTCGGCACTGATCTACCGTCACGGCGCTGGCCTGCCGGCCAACAAGCCGGACACCTCGCTGGACTACGTCAGCCGCTTCCTGAAGCAGACCTTCGAGTCGGCTGATGGCAGCTACGATCTGAACAAGGACGTGGTCAAGGCACTGGATCTGCTGTTCATCCTGCATGCCGATCACGAGCAGAACGCCTCGACCTCGACCGTGCGTCTGGTCGGTTCCACCGGCGCCAACCCGTATGCATCGGTCGCCGCTGGCGTCACCGCGCTGTGGGGTCCGGCACACGGCGGCGCCAACGAAGCCGTGCTGAAGATGCTGGAAGAGATCGGTTCGGCCGACAACGTCGAGTCCGCCGTGGTCAAGGCCAAGGACAAGACCTCGGGTTTCCGCCTGATGGGCTTCGGTCACCGCGTGTACAAGAACTTCGACCCGCGCGCCAAGGTCATCGGTGAGATGACCAAGCAGGTGCTGGGTCAGCTCGGTGTGCAGGATCCGTTGCTGGACGTTGCCATCAAGCTGGAACAGGCTGCGCTGCAGGACGAATACTTCGTTGCCCGCAAGCTGTACCCGAACGTCGACTTCTACAGCGGCATCATCTACAAGGCGCTGAACATTCCGACCGAGATGTTCACCGTCATGTTCGCGTTGGGCCGTACCGCTGGTTGGGTGTCGCATTGGCTGGAGCAGCAGGTTGACCCGGAAATGAAGATCGGCCGTCCGCGCCAGGTCTACACCGGCCACGACGTGCGCGACTACAAGTAATGGCGACGGCGCAGCAATGCGCCGCTTCCATCACGACAAGAACCCCGCTCCGGCGGGGTTTTTGTTTGTGTGCCGTTCCCGCAAGGGCAGAGATGCCCGGTAGTGCCGAGCCATGCTCGGCAAGGGCTTCACCGGTAACGCTTCTGC
>NZ_JBRREF010000111.1:0-13815 GCF_056760135.1 Stenotrophomonas sp. STEN023
TGTTTTGTGTTTTGGTGGGGTGTGGGGGGGGGGGGGGCCGGCCCGCCCGCTCGTTCGTGTCGTGCCCTGCCCCCCCGCCCCCCCCCCCCCCCCCCCCCCCCGCTCCCACAAATCCCACACTTACTTTCGACTTGGATCCAGCGAGATCAACCGGGTCACGTCCAGCAACGCAGCGGGCAGGTGCACGCCACCCGGCGCGGCCAGATAACGCGGGCGCCACTCCGGCGCGAACTTGGACTTGAAGCGGCGCAATCCGCTGAAGCCATAGAAGCGCTCGCCATGGCGCGCGACCAGATTGGCAAAACGGTTCCAACGGCCGGCCAGCCGATGCTGGGCCAGGCCGGTCAACGGCGCCATGCCCAGCGAGAAACGGGTGTAGCCATTGGCCGCGCCCCACAGGAACAGCTCGATGAAAAGAAAATCCATCGTGCCCTTGGGGGCGTCCGGGCGATGCCGCATCAAGTCGACTGACAACTCATGCCCGGCGGGTGCCTGCCAGATGTTGGCGAAGGCGACGATGCGTCCTTCCGCTTCGACCACCGCCACCGGGAAACGGTTCATGTAACTCGGCTCGAAGCTGCCCAACGAGAAGCCTTTCTCTTCGCCAGCCTTTTCGTATAGCCAAGCGTCCGAGATGTCCTGCAACTCGCTCAGCAAGGCCGGTACCTCGCTGGCCGGCACCAGCCTGAAGCTCAGTCCGCCACGCTTGCCTTTGTTCCATGCCTGGCGCAGATCCGCGCGTTCGCTGCCGGCCAGGCTGAAATCCTGCAGCGGCACCATTGCTTCCTCGCCCAGCTTGACCAGGGTCAGGCCAAGATCGAGGTAGTGCTGCCAGTACTTGTCGCTGGTCTGGTAGAACACCGGGCGCAGGCCGAGCCGGTCGGCTTCCTCACGAAATCGCCAGATCAAGGCCGCCGCCACCTGCGGTGGCCCAACCGGATCCCCCATCGCCACCAGCGAGCCGCCGTAACGCTGCAGCATCACGAAACCATCGCCGGCCTCGCTGCGCAGGATTGCCTTGTCGCCGGTCATTGCCACGCAGGCCTGGGTGTCCTGGGCCAAGGCCAGTACCGGACGCAGTTGTTCCAGCGTTGCCGCATCCGGCAGCGGCAGCGGGCTGCGGGTGCTGTGCAGCAGTCGCGCCAGCCCAAACACGATCAGCGCGATGCAGACCAGCAGCAGGGCACGCAATGCACGCGGTGCGTTGCCGGAGGTGGCGAACTGCCACCACAGTTCGTTCTGGTATTCGACATGGCTGTAGACGAAGAACAGCAGCCACACGGTCGCGACCAGCACCAAGGCGACGTTGCGCAGCCACGGCCAGGACCATGCCTCGTCAAGCAGAGCGCCTTCGCGGTAGAACTCGCGACGTGCCGCCCATAGCGCGATTGCTACCAAGGGCAGGGTCAGTGCAACGGTGAGGTGGCCGCCGCGCAGCCACGCGGGCAGGGGCAGGGCGATGCACAGCGCCAGCGCCAGCATCCAGGCAGAATGGCTGCGGCGCTGCAGGCCTTGGCCGATCAGCAGCAGCAACACGCCGCCCAGGCTGCCCAGCAAGTGCGAGGTCTCCACGATCGGCAGCGGTGCTGGCAGCAGCCGTTGATGCGGAACGGGCAGGGTGCCGTCGATAAGCAGCAATGCACCGGCAGCGAATACTGCCAGCGCGATCAGTTGCGGCAGCCATGGCCGTATCACCGACCACGCGGTCCCGGCGCCACTGCGTAGCGGGCGGCGCACGCTGGCCAAAGCCGCCAACAGCGCGGACAGGAACAAGGGCAGCAGGTAGTAGGTGATGCGGTAGGCCACGGCGGCAGCGAGTATCGCGGCAGGTGCCACCTGCGGCAGCAGCTTGAGCAGGCTCCACTCGAATACGCCCAAGCCGGCGGGCACGGTCGACACCAGTCCGGCCACCACCGCCACCAGATACAGGCCGACGAAGCCGATGAAGCCGACCTCGGCCTGCGCCGGCAACAGCACGTAGAACGCGGCCGAGGCCAGACACAGCTCGACCACGCTCAGTGCGGTGACTCCCAGCACCGTGCGCCGGTCAGGTATCCACATCCGGTGCGTGCCCCAGCCGATGCTGCGGCCATCGCGGCCGACCAACAGCAGCATCGCGGCGAAACCGACCAGCAAGCCGATGCCCAGCTCATGCACCGCCGTGGCTGAGATCGGCAATGCCAATGCGGCGGCGCTCGGTTCCAGCAGCAAGGCCAGGCCGAGCAGCAGCCAGGCGCCAAACACGAAGCCCAGGGTGCTCATCAGCACTACCTGACCGATCTCGGCAAGGCTGAGCCCGGCACGGCCGTAGCTGCGCACGCGGATGGCACCACCTGTCAGTGCGGCAAAACCCAGGGTCTGCCCGGCAGCGTGGGCCAGGAAGGCGGTAATGCCGACGCGGGCCGCAGGTAGCGGATGTTTGGCACGGCGCAGGCCGATGGCATCGAATCCGATCAGGCAGGCATAGCTGGCCATGCCCAACAGCGTCGCCATGCCCAGTTGCGACCAGGAGAGACCGCGCACGGCGGCGCGGATCTGGTGGTAACCGTGGTCGCTGAACTCGCCCGCCAAGGCATGCAGCGCCATTGCCATGATGGCGAGGGTGACGAGGATGGCGGCAACACGCCGCCAACCCGGCATGGAAGGTTCCGAAGACGTGGAAGACGCGGTCATGCAGATGGGAGGGAGCTATGCGCTGGTGCGGCGCGGACGCATAAGACTAGCCCCCTTGCGTGATGATGGCTGCATGCACGCAGCGCAGCGTTGTCACCGCCTTCAGTCAGCGGACCGGCCACAGGCGCACTAGACTTGGCAGCTCGAACGCCGGGGAGTAGGCATGGGTACTGGTTCGTACAGGGGAGCTCGGCAATCGCCAGCGCTGGCCTTGGCTGTGGTGCTGGCCTTGCTGGTGTTCCTGGCTGTTGCCATCGGCCTGCAGTTTGCGCGTGATGATCTGGATTGGGTGCGCGCTACCCTCAGTCTGTATCTGCACGGCCCCTATGGGCTGGTGCTGCGCAGCGTCTATTGTCTGCTGGCGCTGGCCATCGCCTTGCTTGGCGTGATGCTGTACCGGCAGGCGCATGGCAGCGCACGGCGGGGCTTGCCGCCCAGTCTGTTCGTCGTGGCCGGGCTTGGTTTGGCTACCGTAGCGATAGGCGACAGCTGGCTGCCGCAGTACGCACCGCTGCTGGCGCCGCTGGTTCATGGCTTGGCGGCACAGACCGCGTTCCTGTGCGTGACCGTGGCCATGTTGTTGCAGGCCTGGTGCTTCGGCCGCGACACACGCTGGCGTAGCCTGTATTGGCTGACCTGGGCCTGGGCATGGTTGGCCTTTACCGCGTTGTGGTTGCATGTGCTGTGGCGTGGCAGCCCGCGCGGACTGGGGCAGAAGCTGGTGATTGCGGTGGTGGTCGGCTGGTTGCTGTTGGTGGCATTCGCGTCGTGGCGTCGTTCACGCAAAGAAACGCCTGAAACTTCCACTTGCCCTCACAATGGCGGCTACATCCCCAACACGGAGTCACCCTGATGATCCAGCGCTTCGATACCGGCCCGCGCATGTCGGAAATGACCATCCACAACGGTGTGGCCTATCTGGCCGGGCAGGTGCCGGAAGACACCAGCGCCGATATCGTTGGCCAGACCGAGCAGGTACTGCAGGCCATCGACGATCTGCTGCGTCTGGCACCGACCGACAAGACCAAGATCCTGCGTGCCGAGATCTTCCTGGCCGACCTGGCCGACTTCGCTGGCATGAACCAGGCCTGGGACAAGTGGGTACCGCAGGGCGCAACGCCGTCGCGCGCCACAGTGCAGGCCAAGTTGGCCAACCCGGAGTGGAAGATCGAGATCGTGATCACCGCTGCAGTGCCGTAAGCGGACTGCATGACCACTGCTGATCTGCTCTGGATGCGATGGCATCCGGGCAGATCAAGCGTTGAAACTGTTGATGGCTTTGCAGGGAGGCATTGGAAAGGAATGAAGGGCCGTCTGTTGTTTGCAGTGTGTTGTGCGTTGGTTGGTGCCAGCGCGACTGTGTCTGTTGCGGCGCCGGCGGCGCTGTCGAGGATGATCTACGCGAAGGTGCCTGTGCAGCGCATCGAGCCGCTGCAGTACCCGCAGTTCAAGCTGATTGAGGCAGAGCTGCGCAATACGGTGCGCCGTCATGGCGATCGCAGTGTTCCCAATGGTTTCTGTGCGGTGGGCTACCAGCTCGCCGGCGGCACGGTGGAAACGGTGTTGATCTGGGACAACGCGCAGTGGTTGATCCGCTGGTGGGGCGGTGATGCGCTGGCTATCTCGGAGGAGCGCTATGCGGTATCTGCGTCGTTCTCACCGGTCACCGACCTGCGCACCGACCTGGTCGAGGACGATCGGTATCCGCTGGGCACGCGCGCAATAGTGCGCGCGGATGCGGAGGCTTTGATTGCAGATTGTCGTGCGCACGGGCACCAGTACACCGTGCCGCCATTGCCGCCGAAAGACGAAGACGACGAGTATTGAGTTCGCAAGATTTCGCCGGCTTGTAGGAGCGGCGTAAGCTGCGAAGCCGGTGTCGTCAGGATCGCAACGTTCAACATGATCTGAAACAGCTGCGCTCTTTCGGCTTGATGCCGATGATCGGGATCTCCGACAGCTGGTTTGCTACGAGCTTCGCGGCTTACGCCGCTCCTACAGCTGCAGGGGGTGTCACTGGCTGCAGGTCGATGCAATCCACCGGGCAGGGCGGGATACACAGCTCGCAGCCGGTGCACAGGTCGGCCAGCACCGTGTGCATGTATTTGGCGCCGCCGACGATGGCATCGACCGGGCAGGCCTGGATGCACTTGGTGCAGCCGATACAGTCGGCTTCGACGATCATCGCGACCTGCGCCGGTTTGTGTTCGCCGCGGCTGCGGTCGTAGGGCAGGGCGGGCACGCCGAGCACATGCGCCAGTGCACGTGCGCCAGCATCGCCGCCTGGCGGGCAATGGTCCACAGCGGCAGCGTTGGCGGCCATGGCTTCGGCATAGGGACGGCAGCCGTCATAGCCACACTGACCGCATTGGGTCTGCGGCAGCAGCCGGTCGAGGCGTTCGACCAGCGCAGCCCTTCCTTCTCCCTGCAGGAGAAGGTTGCGGGCAGCGTCGGATGTGGGTTGGGTAATCATTGGGGAGTCCTGCTGTTCGCTCTCACCCCAAGCCCTCTCCCGGAGGGAGCGGGGCTCAGGTAAGGCATTTGCCGCGATACCAGCGCTCGTGCGCCAGCGCCAGCATGGCTTTGTCTTCGCTGCTGTCGCCATAGGCGTGGATACGCTGGTAGCTGCCCAGATCGAAACGCTTACGTATCAAGGCGACCTTGCGCGCGCCGCAGTCGCCCTCGGCGTAGCGGCCGGTGAGACGGTTGTCCTGCACCTCGAGCCGGTTGCAGATCATCTGCAGGCCCATCCGCTCGCACCAGTGCTGCAGGTACAGATCGAGCGAGCCGGACACGACCACCACGGTATGGCCCTGGGTCTTGTGCCACTGGATCTGCTCGAGCATTTCCGGCCGCACCATCTCCGGCAACTGCTCGCGTGCATAGTCGCGTGCCATCTGGGTGATCTCACCGGCATGGCGGCCAGTGAAAACCTGCGCGGTGACACGGCGGCGGACGCGTTCGGCCGAGATCAGTTTCAGCCGGTAGGCCAGCACCCACGGCCCGACCCGCCACCATCCCTGTGCGCGCTGCTCCGGTGTGGCCACGCGACGCAGGAACCGGCTGTAGGTGTCACAGACGGTGATGGTGTGGTCGAAGTCGAAGAGGGCGAGTTGCATGGTCCACTCCGTTCGGGATGGGTGCGCCAAGGGGCGCACCCGTTGCCATCAACGTACCGGCATGCCAGGCAGTGCGCCGCCGTCGGCATCCAGCAGCGCCAGTGCGCCGCCGTCGAAGCCGGCCGACAGAATCATGCCTTCGCTCAGGCCGAAGCGCATCTTGCGCGGGGCCAGGTTGGCGATGAACACCACGTTGCGGCCGACCAGCGCTTCCGGCTCGGCATAGCTGCCGCGGATGCCGGAGAAGATCTGCCGCTGGCCGAGGTCGCCGGCATCCAGCAGGAAGCGCAACAGCTTGTCCGAGCCTTCGACGAAGCCGCATTCCAGCACCTTGCCGATACGCAGGTCGAGCTTGGCGAAATCATCGATGCCGATGTACGCGGAAGCTTCACCTTCGGCCCTGGCTTCGGTCTTCACTTCGACCTTGGCGGGCTTTTCGGCCTTGACCGGCTTGGCGTCGGCGGCGGGCTGGGCGGAGAGGGTGTCCTTGGAGGCGTCAGTCATTGCGTCAATCATCTTGGTGTCGATACGGGTGAACAGCGCCACGTAGGCAGCGATGCTGTGTGCGGTCAGCGGCTTGCTGATGTCGTTCCAGCCGAGGACCGGTGCATTGAGGAAAGCCTCGGCCTGCAGCGCCGTGGCCGGCAGCACCGGCTTGAGCGCGGTGACCAGCACGCGGAACAGGTTCAGGCCCTGCGTGCAGACCGCCTGCAGCTCGGCGTCGGCGCCCTCTTGCTTGGCGATGACCCACGGCTTGGTGTCGTCGATGTACTTGTTGGCTTCATCGGCCAGCGCCATGGTCAGGCGGATGGCGGCAGCAGCGTCGTTGCGCTCGTAGGCCTCACGAATCGGTGCCAGTGCAGCGATGAAACGGTCGTACTGGGCCTGGTCCGGCAGCGCGTCGGCCAGCTTGCCGTCGAAGCGCTTGGCGATGAAACCGGCGCAGCGGCTGGCGAGGTTGACGAACTTGCCGACCAGATCGGCATTCACGCGGGCGGTGAAGTCGCTCAGGTTCAAATCCAGGTCATCGACGCCGCCGGAGGACTTGGCGGCGAAGTAATAGCGCAGCGCTTCCGGTGCCAGGCCGGCATCCAGGTAGGTGCGGGCCATGATGAAGGTGCCGCGCGACTTGCTCATCTTGGCGCCATCCACGGTCAGGTAGCCGTTGACGTGCAGCTTGGTCGGCGTGCGCAGGCCGCTGCCTTTCAGCACCGCCGGCCAGAACAGGCCGTGGAAGTTGACGATGTCCTTGCCGAGGAAGTGGTGTAGCTCGGTGTTGCTGTCGGCGGCGAGCACGGCGTCGAAGTCGTCGCCGGTCTTGGCGCACAGGTTCTTGAAGCTGGACAGGTAGCCGATCGGCGCGTCCAGCCACACGTAGAAGTACTTGCCCGGTGCGCCGGGGATTTCGAAACCGAAGTAGGGCGCATCACGCGAGATGTCCCACGCGCGCAGGCCGCCCTCGGCATCCAGCCACTCGGCCAGCTTGGCCTTCACGCCGGGCAGGACCACGTCGCCGGCCAGCCATTCGCGCAGGAAGTCCTGGAAGCGGCCGACTTCGAAGAAGTAATGTTCCGAGTCGCGCATTTCCGGGGTGGCGCCGGATACCACCGACTTCGGCTCGATCAGGTCGGTGGGGCCGTAGGTGGCGCCGCAGACTTCGCAGTTGTCGCCGTACTGGTCGGGTGACTTGCAGTTGGGGCAGGTGCCCTTGATGTAGCGGTCGGGCAGGAACATGCCCTTGGCCGGGTCGTAGAACTGCGCCACCGAGCGACGGCTGATATGGCCGGCGGCGTCGAGCTTGGCGTACAGCGCTTCGGTCAGCTCGCGGTTGGTGGCCGAGTTGGTCGAGTCGTAGTGGTCAAAATCCACGCCAAAGGCGGCGAAATCGCGCTCATGGCCAGCCTGGATGTTGGCGATGAAGGTTTCCGGGGTCACCCCGGCCTTCTCCGCGGCCAGCATGATCGGCGTGCCGTGGGTGTCATCGGCGCAGACGTACCAGACCTTTTCACCCATCATTCGCCGCGCACGCACCCAGATGTCGGCTTGGATGTAACCCACCAGGTGGCCGAGATGCAGCGGGCCGTTGGCGTAGGGCAGGGCATTGGTGACTAGGGCGTTGCGGGTCATGGCGATGGTTTGCGGCAGGGGACCGGGGATTATCGCATGGCCGGAAAGAAGCAGCCCCGGGAGGCCGGGGCTGCTGATCTTTCCCTTCTCCCGTTTACGGGAGAAGGTGCCCGAAGGGCGGATGAGGGGGAGCTTTTGACTTTGCCTGGCTAAAAGCTTCCCCTCACCCCAACCCCTCTCCCGTGAACGGGAGAGGGGCTTCAAGCAAAGGCTTTGAGCGGTTTACTGGTCGCGCAACCAGGTCTGGGTGCGGCAGATGAAGGCGATGCAGCCGGACACGTCCAGCTTGCGGCCGTTGTCCACCAGGGCGACCTTGGAGCTATAGGTCTTGCCCTTGGCCGGATCCAGGATGGTGCCGTTGGCCCACTTGTTGGTGCCGTCCGGGCGGACGTTCCAGAGGATGGTCATGCCTTCGATCGGCTTGCCCTTGTTGGCGCCTTCACACTTGTTGCAGACCGGGTGCGGGCCCTGTTCGGACTGCAGTACCTGCAGCACCTTGCCGCTGAGGGTGCCATTGGCGGCCTGGCTGATCTCGACGATGGACTTCACCCGGCCGGTTTCGTCATCGATGGTGCGCCAGCGGCCGGCGGCGCTGTCACTGGCGCTGGCGGAGAAGCCGGCAGCCAGCAGCGGCAGGGCCAGCAACAGGGTTTTGAAAGTAGTACGCATGTGTCCCCTCCCAGGGTGGGTTTGGTCAGCTGCCGGCGGCGCTGTTACGCGCCGAATGTAACCGCATTCGGTCCCGTACGGAATCCGCAGTGCAGCAGATTTGCGACATGTAGTGCCGAGCCATGCTCGGCAGGGGCTTTCCCGGTAATGCAGCAACAGCTGCCCTCGCCCCAACCCCTCTCCCGCGGGCGGGAGAGGGGCTTTGAGCAGGCGCGGGGCGGTAGTGCCGAGCCATGCTCGGCAGGGGCTTTCCCGGCAATGCAGTAACAGCTGCCCTCGCCCCAACCCCTACCCCGCGGGCGGGAGAGGGGCTTTGAGCAGGAGCGGGGCTGTAGTGCCGAGCCATGCTCGGCAGGGGCTTTCCCGGTAATGCTCCAACAGCTGCCCTCACCCCAACCCCTCTCCCGCAGGCGGGGGAGGGGCTTTGAGCGCAAGCCGTGCGCTGTTTACTGCACCGTCACCCGCTTGCGGTTGTCGGCCGAAACCCGGTCGATCAGCTTGTTGTACGGGTCAAAGCCGGCCTCGTCAGGCTTCTGATCCACGGTGACAGTGATGCTTGGCGCCGCTGCGGTGATGTGGTGGCGCTGCAGGTACAGCACCTTCTCATCGCGTTCCTTGCCCGAGGCGCCCTTGGCGAACACGCCGACCTCGATCCAGTCGTCCAGCGTCCCTGCGGTCTCCTTGCCCATGCCGTCGGCGTAACGTTTGTCGGCGTGCAGTTGCAGGGTCACGTCGTAGCGGCCGTCGGCGCGTTTCTTGGCGTTGGCCTCGACCACGCGGTTGTCGTAGAAGCTGATCTTCTCGAACAGGTCGGTGATCAAGGCCTGTTGCTCGGGCTTGGCTTCGGCACGGATGAACTGCAGCAGTTCGGCCGAGGTGGTGTACGGCGGCTGCTGGAAGGCCTTGGCCTGGATGAAGCGGGACAGTGCCCGATTCAGGGCTTCCTCGCCCATTTCCTCACGTAGGCGGTAGAACACCACCGAGCCCTTGCGGTAATGGATGTACTGCTGGTTCTCCACGCGGTACAGCGGCAGTTCCTCTACATCCTCGCCGCCGCGGCCCGACAGGTAGTTGTCCAGCTCGTCCTTCAGGAACTGACGCATGTGGCCGCGTCCGTACTCCTTCTCCATCACCATCAAGGCCGAGTACTGCGACAAGGACTCGGACAGCACGGTCGCACCCTGCACATTGGCACCGATCACCTGGTGTGCCCACCACTGGTGCGCCACTTCATGCGCGGTGACATAGAACACATAGTCGACATCATCCTTGTCGCGCAGGTCGGCGATGAAACCGATCGACTCCGAGTAGGGGATGGTGTTGGCAAAGCTCTGCGCGAACGACTGGTAGCCCGGGAACTCGATGATGCGCACCTGCTTGTGCTGGTACGGACTGAAGTTGGCTTCGTAATAGGCCAATGACTTCTGCACACCCTCGATCATCCGATCCACGTTGTACGGATGCTTGGCGTCGTAGTAGATCTCGATCGGGATGTCTTTGTACGTGGCCTTCTTCACTGTCCAGCGTGCCGACAGATAGGCGTAGAAGTTCAGCATCGGCCGGTCCATGGCGTAGCTGAAGCAGCGGCGGCCATTGCGTTCGAACTCTTTCTGCAGGTAGCCCGGTGCCAAGGCGATCTGGTCCGGTGCGGTGCAGATGGTGCTGCGGAAATCCAGCCAGTCCGAATCGTTGGAGATGTAGGTATTGGCGCGTGCGGCCTCGTCCTCCAGCTTGGGCATGCGCGTCGGTTCGCCGAGGTCACGCTTGCGGCGTTCGTTGCGGTCGCTGATCTCCGCGCCGCTGTCGTAGCCGAAGGCCGGCAGTACACGGCTGTTGAAGAAGCTGCCGTTGTCGACGATCTGGGTCTGTGCCTGGTCGGCGGTGATGCCGTTGGGATGGATGTCGACAGTGAAGCGGATATCGCGTTCCTCGCCCGGCGCCATCGGTGCATCCAGGTGATAGATGCGGTAGCCAAGCTCCTCATCGTGGGTGCTCAGCTTGGCGCCGCCCATCTCGATGCTGGCAAGCGTGCGGTCATCGCCCATCGCGACATGGATGTCCGGTATCGCCGCCGAATGTGTATTGCGCACGCGGTAGACACCGTCGATGCGTACCGACTGGGTTTCCGGATGCAGGTCGACGTTGTTGTCGATGGCGATGATGCGCGGCTGCGGCAGGTCCTTGTACTTGCGGTATTCGCGTTCGTAACGGGCCTGGAGGTCGAGCTGCTGGTCCGGCGAAATGAACGTGTTGCGAATGTTGGTGTTCCAGTACAGCCAGCCACCGCAGGTGATGAAGGCCAGCACTGCCGCCGCCAGACCAGCTCCCAGCGGGCCACGCAGACGCTGCCTGGCCAGGCGCAGGCGCTGCCGCCAGCCCGAATCCACGCCGCGTACCCACAAGGCAGCGCACAGCAGCAGCAATGCCAGCAGGAACAGCATCCAGTAGCCCTGGAAGGCCAACTGCCCGGTCAGGAAATGGCCGTAGCCATTCATGTCCGAATACGGGGCGATCGGCCAGCTGCCGAAGTTGTACAGGTTCTGGGTGTAATCGAGCATGCCCAGCACCGACTGCCCGATCAGCAACAGGATCAGCAGCGCGTAGCCCATGAACTTGTTGTTGCTCAGTACCTGCAGCACCAAGGCCATGCCGCCCATCAGGATGTAGACCACCGAATCCAGCGCCAGCGTCTTGACGTACAGCAGTGGCTCGATCTGGGTGTAGCCCTTGCTCAGCTGGATGGCGATGGCAGTGAGCCCACCGACGGCCTGGAACGCAAACACCACTGCGATCAATGTGAGGAACTTGCCCAGCAGCGGCACCCAGTTCGGCACCGGCATGGCGTCGCTGATCCCTGCGATGCGCGCGCTGCGTTCACGCCACACCAGTTCGCCGGCGTAGAACAACACGATGATGATCAGCAGGAAGCTGAAGCTGCCCTGCAGTGCTTCCAGCATCTGCGAGGTCACTGGCCAACTCGGTGTGCCGTACATGGTGCGGCGATGCAGGGCCGTGGGGATGAAGTTGGCCATGCCCAGCACCAGCAGCACCAGGAACGGCGCACTGCGGAACACACCGAAGGCATCAAACCCGACCTGGCGCAGCAGCTGCCGCCAGCCGGTCGCCGCGTTGAAGTTCGGCGTGACCTTGGGGGCAACGACATTGCTGCGCTTGCCGTCGGTGGTGGCAACGCTGGCCACCTTCTTGCCGCGCTTGCGGCCGGTGCCGCTGCGCTCGGTGCGGAACAGGGCGAACGTCGCGGCGAACAGGGCGCCGGTCACCGCCAGCCACAATACGCGGTTCTCCAGCAGGTAGCCGGTGAACGCGGGCAAGCCGGTGTTGCGCTCTTCGGCAGACCAGTAGCGCATCGCCTGGCTCATCGCGCGCATGCCGAGTGGATCGAGCAGCGCTGCAATACGCATGTTGTCGATATCGGCCAGCAGCGCACGACTGACGCCGTACAGCACGAAGAACACGATGACGCCGATGTAGACCCAGAGGATGTTGCGGGTGGTGACTGCCAGCAGCGCCAACAAGGCGGTGGTGAACAGTACGTTCGGCAGCACCATGAAAACAAACGACCACAGATACGGCTGCAGCGACACCGGGCCAAGCCGGGCGGCATCGATCCATGGCATGAACTGGGCGATGAACAGGCCTGTCGCGATGATCACGTACATCAGCAGGCTGGCCAGCAGGGCCGCACCAAGACGCCCAAGAAGATACTCGCGGCGCTTGATCGGGCTGGAGAACACCAGCTCGGAGGCGCCCAGTTCGAAGTCACGCAGCAAGGCGTTGCTGACGAACAAGGTGACCACCAACAGCCCGAGCAGGGTGAAGGAGGTCATGAAAGTGGCGATCACCGATGGCGCATTGCGGTGCACGTTGCCGATGCCGCCACCGATCTGGACGGCATCGCTGGAAGCAGCGCCGAAGGCGATCAGGGCGAACAACACCGCAAGCAGCCACAACAAGGGAGAACGCAGCTGCTCGCGCAGCTCGAAGCGCAGGAAGGCGAGGGTCATGGTCGTCTCCGTCAGGCGGCCTGCGCCTGCAGGCGCAGGCGCTGGAAGTAGACGTCCTCGAGGCCCGGCGCTACCGGTTCGAAGCCTGCTTCAGGGCAGTTGTCGGCGAATACATGGATCACCGGGTGGCCACCGACCAGTCGCGTCGACAGCACGGTGAAACGGCTTTCGTAGTCGGGCAGGGCGGTTTTTGCCACCTGCTTGCGCCAGACCTGCGCCTGCAGTGCGTTGATCGCATCAGTTGGGCGCCCGGTGAGCAGCACCTGGCCCTTGTTCATGATGGCCATGGTCGGGCACAGGTCGGTGACGTCTTCGACGATATGCGTGGACAGGATCACCGCCACGTTCTCACCGATCTCGGCCAGCAGGTTGAGGAAGCGGTTGCGTTCTTCCGGATCCAGACCGGCGGTGGGTTCATCGACGATGACCAGCTGCGGGTTGCCGAGCAGGGCCTGGGCAATGCCGAAGCGCTGGCGCATGCCGCCGGAGTACGTGCCGAGCTTGCGCTTGCGTGCATCCCACAGGTTGACCTGCTGCAGCAGCGCCTCGACCACTTCCTTGCGCTGCTTGCGCGCGGTCAGGCCCTTGAGCACGGCGAAATGGTCGAGCAGGTCCAGCGCGCTGACTTTCGGGTAGACGCCGAAATCCTGCGGCAGGTAGCCCAGCTTGCGCCGCAGCGCGTCCTTGTCGCGCAGGATGTCGATGCTGGCGCCATCGGCGGTGGTCAGCGTGGCGCTGCCAGCATCGGCCTCCTGCAGCGTGGCCAGGGTGCGCATCAGCGAGGACTTGCCGGCGCCATTGGGGCCGAGCAGGCCGAACATGCCGCGGGGAATGTCGAGGTCGACATTTTTGAGTGCGTGTACGCCATTGGCGTAGGTTTTCGACAAACCACGGATCTGCAGCATGGGGACCGAACCTCTCCTTGGATGATGGCTGTCACATTCAGCTACAGCCGGGCTGCCGACAATGCGCCGGAAGTCATTAGGACCAGGGACGTGGTTACGGTCGGAATGTGACCGAACGAGTTGTGGGGGGGGGGGGGGGGGGGGGGCGGGGGGGGGGGGGGGGGGGTGGTGGGGGGGTGCTATGGTTGCGCGTGCCCCCCTCGGGCTCGCTTCGTGCCGCCCCCGTGGGGGGGTGGTGTTTTTTGTCTTGCCCCCCCTCCGCGGGGGGGGTTGTGGGGGTGGGGGGGAGCCCCGCCT
>NZ_JBRREF010000112.1:0-13745 GCF_056760135.1 Stenotrophomonas sp. STEN023
GGGGGCGGCCGGGGGGGGGGCCCCGGCCCCCCCCCCCCCCCCCACCCACCCCCCCCCCCCCCCCCCCCCACCCGGGGCCCCCCCCCCCCCCCCCCCGCCCCCCCCCCCCCCCCCCCCCACAAACAGCACTGTCTCGCAGCAGGTCAGGGATGATCAATCTGATCCGGCCGCTGCGCTCGCTGAACGCGTTCACGGTGCAGCAGGTACAGGCCGCTGGCGACGATGATGCTGGCACCGATCCAGGTCCAGCGGTCGGGCAGCTTCTGCCAGAGCAGCACGTCCCAGCCGATCACCCATACCAGGCCGGTGTACTCCAGCGGCGCGATCATCGAGGCCTGGCCCAGCTGGAACGCGCGGGTCAGCGCGATCTGGCCCAAGGCCCCGGCCAGGCCCATGCCGGCGATCAGCGCGGCGTGCTTCCACTGCAGCGGCTGCCATTGCGGCCAGGCCAGCAGGCCGGCACCAATGGCCATGATCAACAGGAACCACACCACCATCGATTGCGGGGTATCCGTACGGGTCAACAAGCTGACCGTGACGGCCGCGATTGCATAGGCCGTCGCCGCCAGCAGCACCATCAAGCCCGGGAACGAAATGAAGCCGTCCACGCCCGGGCGCAGCACCACCAGTACGCCGATCAGGCCGATGCCGATCGCGACCCAGCGGCGCGGCCCCACATGTTCACCCAGCAGGGGCACCGACAGCGCCGCTACCAGCAAGGGCGCGACAAAGTAGATCGTGTAGGCAGTGGACAGCGACAAGGTCCGCAGCGCGTAGACGAAGCAGCCGATCATCACCATGCCCAGCACACCACGCAGCAGATGCAGGCCCCAGCGCACCGGGATGATCGAGCGCGGCCCGGCCGTGGCAAGTACCCATACCAGGACAAACGGCAGCGAGGCTGCGCCACGCAGCATGGTGACCTGCAAGGTGGGATAGCTGCTGGACAGCATCTTCATGCCAGCGTCCATGCAGGAGAAGAAAGCGACGGCGGCCAGCATCCAGACGATGGCACGCACAGGGGATTGGGTAGGCGACATGCGCCCATTATCCCCTGCCAAGGCCAGGCCTGCAGACTGCCTGCAGCAATAAGCGATGCTATGTTCTGGCCATCTCCAGCCCAGCCCCGACCATGCGCAAGCCACTGAATCATCCAGCTGCCTCGCCTCGTCTACTGCGCTTTGCTCCGTTGCTGCTCGCTGCACTGCCCTGGATTGCCACTGCCGCACAGGCGCCAAGTGCTGAGGCGCTGGCCCAGCTGGATGGCTTTGCGCTGGGGCTGCAGGCCGCCGGCCAGTTCTCGGGCACAGTGCTGATCGCCAGCGGCGATGAGGTGGTATTCGAAAAAGCCTACGGCGCGCGTGATGAGCAGCAGGAAACACCGCTGCAGGTGGATGACCGCTTCAACCTGGCCTCGGCCGGCAAGATGTTCACCAGCGTGGCGATCCTGCAGCAGATCGCCGCCGGCCGCCTCAGCCTGGACAGCAAGGTCGGCGACGTGCTCACGGACTACCCCAACCGCCAGTTCGCTACTGAGGTGACCGTCCGCCAACTGCTGACGCATAGCGCCGGTGCTGGGGATATCGACGAACTGTTTGGCGCCGAACACAGTGCCGATCGCGCGCGCCTGCGCAGCCTGCAGGAGATGGTCGCGCTGCATGCCGGGCGCGCTCCGGAGTTCGCGCCTGACAGCGCGCAGAAGTACGGCAACTTCGGCTATCTGGTGTTGGGGCGGATGCTGGAGGTCCTCACCGGGCAGGACTTCGAGAGCTACATCCGCCAGCACGTGCTGCAACCGGCCGGCATGCAACATACCGGCTTCGTGGCGTGCGACGACCCCGCCGCTGATCTGGCACGGGCCTATGTGGAGGTGGATGGCAAGCGTGTGCGCAACTGCGCCACCCAGCCCAGGCGCGGCCTGCCCGCCGGCGGCGAAGTGGGCAGCGCGCGGGACATGTTCCGCTTCGTGCAGGCCTTGAATGCCGGCAAGCTGCTGCCAGCGGCACTGTTCGAACAGGCCAGCAGAACCCAGCGCGAGTTCATGGGCCTGGGCTTTTTCGCCACCGGCTACGGCAAGGATGTGCCGGCCCGCGACTTTCGCTGGGGCCATGGTGGCAGCACCGACGGTGTCTGCACCGATGTGCGCCACTACCCGGCAACCGGCGAGACGGTGATCGTGCTGTCCAACAAGGATGCACCGGCCTGCTTTGCGGTATCCGGCCTGCTGCACGCGCAATGGAAGCAGCCTTGAACGAAAGACAGCCGCAGGCCTCGCCGTACCTGTGCCCGCTCCTAACGAATATTTCCCAAGCACCATGCAAGGATGCGCGCCGATGAAACCTCGCACGACACTATTGCTGGCAGCCTCACTGAGCTTGGCCACCCTCGCCGCCCCGGTATTCGCGCAACCGGCATGCAGCCCACGCTATCCGCCGCCGACCACAATCGCTGCCATGTTCGACATGGCCGCAGTCACTGCCGATACGCTTGATGCCCTGCCCGGCGTGGATGTGGCCATTGCAGCGCGTGGCGGTCAGGACCTGAGCAAGTACGGCCTGCGCCACAGCCACCTGGCCTTTCTGGTTCGCAACGACAGCGGCAACTGGGACGTGGTGCACCTGCTCAACCGCTGCAAGACCGACAGCTCGGACCTGTACCGCGAGGGCTTGGTGAACCTGGTCGGTGAAAGCTCAATCACCACCGACCTGCGCGTCGGCATTCCCACGCCGGAAGTCCGCGCGGCGTTGAAGACATTGCTTGCTGGCGCTGCACCACAGGCGCGTGCACTGCATGAGCCGCGCTACAGCATGCTTGCCTACCCGGGTAGCAGCGAATACCAGAACTCCAACCAATGGATCCTGGAAGTCACCGCGGCGGCAATGGCGCAGGCCGCAGCCGCCTCGCCCCTCACTGACCGCGACAGCGCCTTGGCCTGGCTCAAGCAGAAAGGCTATGCGCCATCACGCATGCACATCGGCATCGGCAAGCGGCTGGGCGCACGCTTCCTTGCCGACAACGTGGCGGTCACCGACCACCCGGCCAGTGAGCGGATCTCGGGCAACTACTCGGTGGTGACGGTGGAATCGGTGTTCGACTTCCTGCACCGCAGCGGTGCGCTCGAACGCGAACTTGCCGTCGCCCATCAAACACCCGTGCCGGCGGTGACCGGAAGCAACACGCAAGCCCCCACACTTCAGCAGGAAGCTACCCCATGAAGCATTTGCTCAACAGCGGCGTCCTCGCCCTTGCCATCACCGCCAGCCTTGGCCTCGGCACGGGTGAAGTCCGCGCAGGCGAAATCAACGGCTCACAAGCCTCCGTGCTGGTGACGGGTTCCAGCGTGGTGATGGTGGTCTCCGGCCCGATCTTCCTGTCCGCGGCCGGTGTGCGCGGCGCCGCTGACATGTCCAAGGAGTCCAGCGAACGCCGTGCCGAGAAACGCCGCATCAGCGCCGGCCCGCTGCCCGACCTGGAAGTGAAATCGGTGGAGACCGCTGCCGACGGCGGTCGCCGCGTCGCGCTGGAAGATCCGGCCAATGCGGAGAACCGCGCCACCCTGCAGTGGCCAAAGCGCGAAGATGATCCAGCGGCCGGTTTCACTGTTGGCAGCAAGGTCGCCTTCCAGCCGAGTCCGCAGGGCGCCGGCTGGATGCTGCGTAACCCGGAGGGCGCTGCATTGGCGTTCGTGCCGACCATCGAAGCGGTGGATGAGAGCCGCACGCAAACGCTTTGATTTTTCCGTTGCAGTTGAGGAACATTCCATGAGATCCATGCTTTCCCAGTTGGCCTGCGCTGCCGCGATCAGCGCCATGTTGGTGGTCGCACCCGCACGTGCCGGCGATGGCTTGAACCGTTCGGAGGTCAGCACCCTGGTGACCTCGGTCGGAGTGACGATGCTGGTGTCCGCGCCCTTGCTGTTGGCGGCATCGGCTGCCGACAAGTCGTCGACGGCATCGGCGAAGTCGGGTGAACGCCAGGCGCGCCGCGTCAGCGTCGGCCCGCTGCCGGACATGAAGGTCGAAGCGATCACCCAGGATGCCGATGGCGGCCGCAGCGTCGCCCTGGCCGACCCGTTGGATGCAGCCAACACCGCGTCCCTGCATTGGCCACAGCGCGAGGACAACCCGGCCGGGAACTTCGTGCTCGGGCAGACCGTGGCGTTCACGCCGAGCCCGCAAGGTGCGGGTTGGATGGTGCGGGCGGAAGATGGCGCGGTGCTTACCTTTGTGCCGGGCATTGAAGCCGCACAGGTGAGTCATAGCGGGAAGCTTTGAGGCTGCAGTGCTGGTGCGTTCAGATCGTGGAGATGCCTGATTCCACCCTTCTCCCGCTTGCGGGAGAAGGTGCCCGAAGGGCGGATGAGGGGCTTTGGCTTTGGGCGTTTTGAAACATACATACAGGCAGGGCCATAAGCACAAGCAGAAGCTGCCCTCACCCCAACCCCTCTCCCGCATGCGGGAGAGGGGCTCAGTCAGCTTGATCGCAGGCAGCATGCACTTCTGCCGCCTTGACATCCGTCTCGGCCACACCCGCTACAATATTCACCGACCTGCCCTCCCGGGCACGGTCCCTCCCCCTTCTATCGATGCAGTGCCCAGCGGCGCTGCCTGTGCCCGTTCATGTCCTCACATCCGTCCATCCGCTTCGCCCCGCTTACCCCGACCTCACTCCTGCTGGCCGTGCTGGCGATGGGCGCCGTGGTGCTGGGCTCGAACGTGCTGGTGCAGTACCCCATCAACGATTGGCTCACCTGGGGCGCTTTCAGCTACCCGATCGCCTTCCTGGTCAGCAACCTGATCAATCGCCGCTTCGGCCCACAGGCGGCGCGCCGCGTGGCCTGGGCAGGCTTTGCGGTGGCGGTGGTGTTGTCGGTGTGGATCGCCACGCCGCGGATCGCGGTGGCGTCGTGCTCAGCCTTCATCGTCGCGCAGCTGCTGGACATCACCGTGTTCGACCGGCTGCGTGCGGGCAACTGGTGGCGCGCACCGATGGTGGCTACCACCTGCAGCGCCACGGTGGATACTGCGATCTTCTGGTCAATCGCCTTCGCCGGTTCGCAACTGCCGTGGGTCAGCTGGGCCGCGGGCGATCTGGCGGTGAAGCTGGCCATCGGCGTGTGCCTGCTGGCGCCGTTCCGTGCCCTGCTGTGGAAGATGGCGCCGCTGCGCGGCAATACCCGCTGAGCGCCGCAGCCCGGCATAGCACCGGGCGGCTTCACTACTTCACTCCGCGTGCTTGCCCGGCTCGAACGGCAGGCCCTGCGCAATCGCTGCGGCGCTGATCGCCGCACATGCCGCTTCGATCTCAGGCGTCGGCACGGCAATACGTGGACGCCGATCCAGGGTGCAGCCAAGGCCCACATCCAGCAGCGTCGCGTGCGCCTCATGCAGCGCCTGGGCCGTGGCTTCCGGCAACCAGCCTGCAGCGACCAATGCGGAAATGAGCCGCGGGGTTTCCCTCGGTTCGCATAGCGCCGGCGTGTGTTGAGCCTGCGACAGCACGCCGGTCTGCAGCACGAACTCCAGATCGACCAGACCGCCCGCCCCTTGCTTCAAATCCAGCCGCCCTGCATCGCTGCGGTCCAGCTCAGCGCGCATGCGCGCACGCATCTTCAGCACGTCGCCGAACAACACCCCATGCTCACGCTCGCGGCCCAGCGTGAGTGCACGTACCTGTTCAAAATCCGCCAGCAACGAGTCATCGCCAGCCACGCCACGCGCGCGCACCAGCGCCTGATGCTCCCAGGTCCAGGCGCGCTCGCGCTGGTACTCGGTATAGCTGGCCAGCGAGGACACCAGCGCGCCCTTGCCGCCATCCGGACGCAGGCGCACGTCGATGTCGTACAGGCGGCCAGCTGCAGTCACTGCACCGAGCAAGGCCATCACCTTCTGCGCCAGACGAGCGAACCAGCGGCCGCTGTCCAAGGGACGCGGGCCATCGCTGCCTTCGCTGCCGGCCGGGCTGTCGTACAGGAACACCAGGTCCAGGTCCGAACCAAAGCCCAACTCAACGCCACCCAAACTGCCGTAACCGATGATCGCAAAGCGCCCACCCGGCACCTCGCCGTGTGCCTGCAACATGTCCGCGTGTGCCATCTGCAGCACGGTCACCACCACCGCATCGGCCAACTGCGCCAGTTGCTGCGTGCAGTCCACCGCACGCTGGCGACCGTCATGGAAGGCCAGCGCCATGCGGAAACTCAGCGCAAGTCGCACTTCATTGAGTGCGCGCAGCGCGGCTTCGGGATCATCGATCTGCAGGGCGCTGGCGCAGGCGTCCTGCATTTCCTGCGCTTCCGGCATTGGCCCGGCGACGCGGGTATCCAACAGCTCGTCGAGCAGCAGCGGGAAGGCAACCAGCCGCTCGGACAACAGCGCGCTGCGTGCCAACACGTTGACCAATCGCGTCAAAGCGCTGGGTTGTTCGTCCAGCAGCGCCAGATAGCTGGTGCGGCGCAGGATGGCCTGCAGCAGGCCGAGCACGCGGCGCAGCGCGGCGTCCGGCTGCGGCGAGCGGGTGGCGGCATGCAGCAGCGCCGGCAGCACCCGGTCCAGGCGCGCACGGGCGCTGTCAGACAGCGACTTCACCCCCAACGACTGGGCGAACTCGCGCAGTGATTGATCAGCACCATTGGCATCGGCGAAGCCGGCCTCGGCCAGCACTTCGGCGCTGCCGCCGCCGGGCAGCACCCGCCAATAGCTGGACAACACATCCGGCGCCGCCTGACCTTGGCGCGGGGCAAGCAATGCACCGAATTCAACGCTGACGCGTTCGCGCTGTTCGTTCAGGGCTGCAAGCAAGGCATCCCAATCCGCATAGCCCAGGCCGAGCGCGATGCGGCTGCGATCCAGCGGGTCGTTGGGCAGGCAGTGGGTCTGCGCGTCGCGCAGCATCTGCAGGCGGTTCTCGACGCGGCGCAGGAAACGATAGGCCTGGATCAGATCCTCGCCATCGCTGGCGGCCATCTGCCCGCCTTCAACCAGCGCGCGCAGCGCAGGCAGCAGACGCCGCTCGCGCAGTGCCGGTTCGCGGCCGCCGCGGATCAACTGCAATGCCTGGGCGAGGAACTCGATCTCGCGGATGCCGCCCGGGCCGCGCTTGATGTCGTCCAGCCGATCCTTGCGCGCGACCTCGGCGGTGATCGCCGCCTTCATCTCGCGCAGGCCATCGAGCGCGGTGAAATCCAGGTAGCGGCGGTAGACGAAGGGCCGCAGCGTCTCCAGCCAGGCCTCGCCGGCAGCGATGTCGCCGGCCACTGCGCGCGCCTTGATCCAGGCGTAGCGCTCCCAGTCGCGTCCTTCGCGCTGGAAGTATTGATCCATGCCAGCAAACGACAGGGCAACGCGACCAGCGGTGCCGAATGGGCGCAGGCGCAGATCGACACGGTGGCTGAAGCCTTCTGCGGTGGTCTCGTCCAGCAACCGCGCCAGCCGCTGGCCGAGCCGCGCGAAATATTCCTCGGCGGCCAGCGGGCGAGTGCCATCGGACTCGCCGTTATGCGGGTAGGCGTAGACCAGATCGATATCGGAAGAGAAATTCAGCTCGCCACCGCCGAGCTTGCCCAGCCCGAACACCACCAGCCGCTGCGCGCTGCCATCGGCGTCACAGACCACGCCGTGGCGGCTGGCGAACTCCTGTTCCAGCGCTGTCAGCGCAAGTTGCAGGCATTCCTCGGCCAGACGGGTAGCGCCAGCCAGGGTGGCATCGACATCGTCGAGTTCGAGCAGATCGCGCCAGATCAGCCGGGTCGACGCCGCGGCGCGGTAGCGACGCAGCTGGGTTGGCCAGGCCGTGGGTTGCAGCGGGTCCAGCATGGGCAGCAGCACGGGGGCAGGATCAGCCTGGGCCAGCAACTGCAGCAGCTCCGGCTGGCGGCACAAGGTATCGATGGCGAAATCACTGGTAACCGCCAGCTGCCGCAGGCCGGCCTCGAAGTCCTCGGATTGCGGCCATTGCGCCGGGTCAGCTGCGGCCAACTTGAGCCGGGCCAGAGCGCGTTCGATTACAGGCTGAACAGATTCAGGTGCTGCAGGGGCGATTTGGTTCATTCGCCGATTCTGGCATCTGTGGGCGAGCAGTCGCCATCTCCGCCGATCAGGCAATAAAAAAGCCCGCTGACAGCGAACTGTCAGCGGGCCTTGCTCCCTCCCCCACGTCGGGATGCAGGGCGATCCTGCCGGGTGCGCAGACAACTTGCACGCTGCACTGCAAAACAATACTGGGGAGTACAAGAGCAGCAAATCCGTAATGACCATTCCACCAAGGTCCAACCCCCCTGTTCACGCCGAAGGGCGATAATCAGCCATCCCCCCAACAAACCGTAGTCGTCATGTCTGTCGAACGCATCTTGGACCCGCGCCTGCGCGACCGCATCGTTTCCGCCGAACAAGCCGCGGCCTTCATCCAGCCCGGCGAAACCGTGGCCATGAGTGGCTTCACCGGTTCGGGTTACCCCAAGGCGGTGCCGCTGGCGCTGGCGCAGCGCATTGAAGAAGTGCACGCCGCCGGCCAGCCGTTCAAGATCAAGCTGATGACCGGCGCATCGACTGCACCGGAACTTGATGGCGCGCTGGCCAAGGCCGATGCCATCGCCATGCGCATGCCGTTCCAGACCGACCCAGATGCACGCAAGCGCATCAACGAAGGCACGCTGGACTACATCGACATCCACCTTTCCCACGTTGCCCAGCATGTGTGGTTTGGCTTCTACGGTGAGATCGATACTGCGGTGGTCGAAGTCTCGGCCATCCATGCAGACGGCTCGCTGGTGCCCTCCACCTCGGTCGGCAACAACAAGACCTGGCTGGACCTGGCCAAGAAAGTGATCATCGAGGTCAACGAGTGGCAGCCTGCGGATATCGAGGGCATGCACGACATCTACTACGGCACCGCCTTGCCGCCGCACCGCAAGCCGATTCCGCTGATCCACGCCAACGATCGCATCGGCCAGGCCACGCTCAGCGTGGACCCGGACAAGATCGTGGCCGTGGTGCGCACCAATGGCCCAGACCGCAACAGCCCGTTCAAGCCGATCGACGAGGACAGCCGTCAGATTGCAGGCTACCTGATCGAATTCCTCAAGCACGAAGTGGCCAAGGGCCGGCTGCCGGCCAACCTGCTGCCGTTGCAGTCGGGCGTGGGCAATATTCCGAACGCGGTGCTGGCAGGCCTTGCTGAAAGCGGCCTGCGCGGCCTGACCTCGTTCACCGAGGTGATCCAGGACGGCATGCTGGACCTGCTCAAGTCCGGCGTGCTCGAGTACGCCTCGTGTACGGGTTTTGCGCTGAGCCCGGAGGCGAACGAAGAGTTCAAGCGCAACATCAAGTTCTACCGCGAACGCATCATCATGCGCACGCAGGAAATCTCCAACCATCCGGAACTGGTGCGCCGCCTCGGCTGCATCGGCATGAACGGCATGATCGAGACCGACCTGTACGGCAACGTCAACTCCACCCATGTGATGGGCAGCCGGATCATGAACGGCATCGGCGGTTCGGGTGACTTCACCCGCAACGGCTTCCTGTCCACCTTCCTGAGCCCGTCGATGGCCAAGGGCGGTTCGATCTCGGCGATCGTGCCGATGGTCAGCCACGTCGACCACACCGAGCACGATGTCTCGATCATCGTCACCGAGCAGGGTCTGGCCGACCTGCGCGGCCTGCCGCCGCGTGCGCGTGCGCGTCAGGTGATCGACAACTGTGCGCACCCGGATTACCGCGACCAGCTCAACGATTACTTCGACCGCGCCTGCCGCGACAGCTACGGCAAGCACACGCCGCACCTGTTGCCGGAAGCCCTGTCCTGGCATCAGCGCTACATCGACACCGGCAGCATGAAGGCCTGAGGCCACACCTGTAGTGCCGAGCCATGCTCGGCAGGGGTGTTACCAGCGGAAAAGCGCCCTCACCCCAACCCCTCTCCCGCAAGCGGGAGAGGGGTTCAACATCGAGGCCTGAGGCCACGCCTGTAGTGCCGAGCCATGCTCGGCAGGGGCGCTACCAGCGAAAAAGCGCCTCACCCCAACCCCTCTCCCGCAAGCGGGAGAGGGGCTCAACATCGAGGCCTGAGGCTACACCTGTAGTGCCGAGCCATGCTCGGCAGGGGCGTTACCAGCGAAAAAGCGCCCTCACCCCAACCCCTCTCCCGCGAGCGGGAGAGGGGCTCAACATCGAGGCCTGGCGCCACAAATGAAAAAACCCCGGGTTTTGCCCAGGGTTTTTCTTTTTCAACACAACAGCAACAACACCGCTACGCGGTCTTGTCCTTGATGGTGGTGCTGGGGCCGTTGCCTTTCACGCTGGTGATGCCGGCTTCGCGCGCGGCCTGCGAGGCATACAACTGGCTGCTGCCGATCACCTGATGGTTGGCTGCTTTCAGATTGAAATGATAGCGACCGTCACTGGCGGTCTTGCGCTCGTAGTGCGCTTCATCCGGGCTGTTCTTCTGTACCGAGGCGATGCCGTTTTCCGCCGCAGCGCGGGTGGTGTAACGCTCGCTGGTCAGGATGACCTCGGCGTTGCCTGCCTTGAGCACGAAGTAGAACTGACCGTCGCTGCTCTTGTCCAACTCATACCAACCTGCCATTGCAATACCCCACTTGAGGATGATGCCGGCACGCCGCCGCCCTGCTACCGCAGCCGCATGCGTGGCTGTTGCCCGGATGACCGGACGTTGGAAGCCGCAAGCTGCCGCGGCTACAAGTGCGACTCTACCTCAATCTTCTGTCCGTTCCAGCCACGCCAGCTTGCGCTCGCGCGGCAGCTGCTTGATCTGCCACTCGGCGCGCGAGGCGGCCGAACGGTCGGCATAGGCACGGCTGGCCAAGATGCGCAGCGGCGGGTGCGCGCGGGTATAACGCGCACCCTTGCCAGCAGCATGGGCCAGGAAACGGGCTTCCACATCGGTCGTGATACCTGCGTAGTAACTGCCGTCACGGCATTCCAGCAGATACAGAAACCAACCGCCCTTCACCTGACCCTGCTCCGTCCAGATTTACAGGCTGGCTGCGTCAGCAATCTTGCACAGGCCTTCGCCCACTGCCTTGTTGGACGTCATCTGACCACCCTTGATGCTGAAACGCACTTCGACGCGGATGCTGCCATCCGCCTGACGACGTACGGTGGTGCGCAGCGGAACGGTCGAACCGCCGCCACCGCGGACCGGCTGCTCGGCAGCAATGTAACCGGTGGTTTCGTTCGGATAGATCCCAACCAACTCTTCGGCTTCGATAGCGGCCACGGTCTTGGCAAACGCGACCGGGTAGCTGACACCTTCATGGTCGGTCGAGGCCAGGAACTGCTTGCCGCTGGTGAAGCCACCAGCCACCGACAGGTTCTGCAGGCAGCCACTGCCCGAATCAAAGACTTCCTTCTTGGCCAGCGCCAGCGACGGGACCAGCATCAAAGCCAGCACCATGGTGCACATACGGAAACGCATCAGTTCCTTCTCCTTGGAGCGGTGATTCATAGGCTTTCCTGCAGGAGAAGGTGCTCCCCCTGTCCCCACGGCAGGCGGGAGGCCTACCACCTCCCGCCGGGTAAACTACTTGGACTGCCAGCTATGCGCCAGTGAAACTGTCACGAAACCCTCAGGCCGCCGCCTCCAACTGGGCGCGGCGGCGGGCGCGCACCGCATTGGCCAGTCGCTCCAGCACCTGCACGGTGCTGTCCCAATCGATGCAGCCATCAGTGATGCTCTGCCCGTAAACCAGCGGCTGGCCTTCGACCAGATCCTGGCGGCCGGCCACCAGATGGCTCTCGACCATCACCCCGACAATGCGCTGCTCGCCGGCCTCCAGCTGGGTAGCAATGTCATCGATCACCTTGGGCTGGTTTTCCGGCTTCTTGCTGCTGTTCGCATGGCTGGCGTCGATCATCAGCCGCGCCGGCAGCTGCGACTTGCCCAGCACGTCGCTGGCAGCCTGCACGCTGGCGGCATCGTAGTTCGGAGTCTTGCCGCCGCGCAGGATCACATGGCAGTCCGGATTGCCCTGGGTCGCCACGATGGCGGTGCCGCCTTCCTTGGTGACCGAGAGGAAATGGTGCGGGTGCGAGGCCGCACCGACTGCGTCGGCTGCGATCTTCACATCACCGGTGGTGCCATTCTTGAAGCCAACCGGGCACGACAGGCCGGAGGCCAGTTCGCGGTGCACCTGGCTTTCGGTGGTGCGTGCGCCGATCGCGCCCCACGCCACCAGGTCGGCGATGTACTGCGGCGAGATCACATCCAGGAACTCCACGCCGGCCGGCAGGCCGAGGCGATTGATGTCGCGCAGCAGGCCACGCGCTACGCGCAGGCCCTTGTTGATGTTGAAGCTGCCATCCAGGTCCGGGTCGTTGATCAGGCCCTTCCAGCCCACCGTGGTACGCGGCTTCTCGAAGTACACGCGCATGACAATCTCGAGTTCGCCACTGAGCGCATCGCGCAGCGGGCGCAGGCGCTGGGCGTATTCCATCGCCGCAATCGGGTCGTGGATCGAGCAGGGGCCAACCACGACCGCAAGACGGTCGTCCTTGCCATGCAGGATGCGGTGCAGCGAGGCACGTGCGTCGGCCACGGTCTGCGAGGCCTCCTCATCGCAGGGCAGCAGCGCCAGCAGCTGCGCCGGCGAGGTCAGGGGTTCAAGTTTGCGGATGCGCAGATCGTCGGTGTGGGGGGGCATGGCGGGGGTCTCCAGTTCAAAGCAGTGAATGGTTCTGCCCCCAGCGTGGCGGCATGAAAAAAGCCGCCAGGTTCGCTGGCGGCTTTTCGGGAATGCATCTGAAAGTTTCTTCAGGGTAAGCGCAGTCCTTCCTCCGCCAGCGGCTTGGGAAAGTAGTACCAAAAATAAAAGCTGGCGCGGGCTGCGTTCATGGGAAGCATTGATAACACGGTTTTTTGTGCGATGCGACAGTTACAGAGGCAACAGACCTTGGGCATCGGTGGGTTCAGCTTTGGCGAATGGGCAATCGCCGCTGGGGATTGCACCTTCCAAGCAGCTATTGAATCGGCCACCGACACCTGCCGGACCTGCAATCAATGGACCCAGCTGGCACCGCGACTGCGTGCGTATCTGAACCGTGGAGGGTCGCAATGTGTGCGCTGCAATTGTTCATCCCGCGCGGAAATGCGCGTTCCACCGGCAGTTGGACAATCGGCTCGTCGTGCCAGCGATACTGACCGCTGGTTCAGCGCACAAAGTCATTCCGATGAACGACACCACTTCCGAACTGCTGCAGATCGCCTGCCCGCATTGCAACGCCGTCAACCGCGTCCCAGCCAGCCGCCTGAGCCAGGCACCGTCATGTGGTCGCTGCCATCAGGCCTTGTTTGCCGCAGCGCCGATGGCCTTGAATGCGAGCGCATTTGAAGCACACGCCAACCGTTCGCAGATTCCCTTGCTGGTGGATTTCTGGGCCAGCTGGTGCGGTCCCTGCCGGCAGATGGCACCGGAATTCGCGAAGGCCGCCGTGCAACTGGAGCCGTACATGCGGCTGGGCAAACTGGACACGGAAGCCGAGCCGGCCATCGCCACGCGCTATGGCATCCGCAGCATTCCGACGATGGTGCTGATCCAGGGAGGACGCGAGATTGCGCGCCAATCAGGCGCCATGCCAGCCAGCAGCATCGTGCAGTGGGCCCGCGCCCAGAGGTAGTGGGGGGGCCAGCGAGCGCGAACCCGTTTGCGGGAAAAACCAGCCCCCCCAGGGGGGGCGCGACACGCCGCCCGCGCGGGGCGGGGGGGGGGGGGGGGGCGCCCGGCGGGG
>NZ_JBRREF010000113.1:0-13657 GCF_056760135.1 Stenotrophomonas sp. STEN023
CCCGCGCCCCCTCCCCCACCCCGGGGGGCGCGGCGCGATCTCCCCCCTTCTCTGGTTGTCTGCGGTGTGTCGGGCGGCGTGCTTTGGGTTCCGGGCGGGGGGCCCCCCCCCCGCTCCTACAACAGCAGCCGAAGCAGGAATCCTCGGTATTCGGTTGGGTCGATCAGATCCAGCACAAACCCGCAGCTAAACAGGACGGCGCTGCATTGCGGCGTTTGCTGGCCACACGCAACCGCGCCATCGCTCCTGCACAAGCAATCGAACGTGGCCCGGTTGATCGCGATCTACCCGGCACCGAGATCGCACCCGGCCTGCACTTGATCGAAGCCTTCATCCCGCAGGCGATTCCAACGCAGCCGTTATCGCTGGCTTTCAGCAAGCGCCCCGAGGAAACCGTCGCGCCGCAGGACCTGCTGTTCTTCGACACCGAAACCACCGGCCTGGCCGGCGGCACCGGTACCCGCGCCTTCATGATCGGCGCCGCCGACTGGCATCACGATGCAGCGCGCGGCGACGGCCTGCGCGTGCGCCAACTGCTGATGTCGACGATGGGCGCGGAGAGCGCGATGCTCGAATTGTTCGCCAGCTGGCTGTCACCGGGCACGGTGCTGTCCAGTTACAACGGCCGCTGTTACGACGCACCGCTGTTGAAGACGCGTTATCGGTTGGCACGGCGTGGCGATCCGATTTCGGCGCTGGACCATGTGGACCTGTTGTTCCCCACCCGCCGTCGCTATCGCGGCACTTGGGAGAACTGTCGCTTGGCGACCATCGAACGGCAGTTGCTGCTGATAGCACGCGAGGATGACTTGCCGGGTTCGGAAGCGCCCGCGGCGTGGTTGAGTTATCTGCGTGGTGGCAGCGCGCGCAATCTGCGTCGTGTTGGTGAACACAATCACCAGGACGTGGTGACCTTGGCGCTGCTGCTCCTGCGTCTGGTGCAGGCCGAGGCTGATGAGCGGGCGGAATTGGCGTTGGAGGCGGAGCGCTGAGCTCAGTGGTTCATTGGGATTTACTCAAAGAGCTTACCCCTCCCCAGCCCTCCCCTTGGCTGCGCCAAAGGGAGGGGGCCAAGCTCTGCTCCCTCTCTTTCGCCGAAGGCGAAGGAGAGGGCTGCGGAGGGGGGCTTTTGCTTCGGCTCTAAAACCAAGCCCCAGCAACCTTCCCGGAACATCAACCACCAAGCGGTCGCGCAACCCCACTGCTGATCGCTTCACGGATCATCTGGTCCGCATCACGATTGGCCTTGGCGCTGGCCGCTGCCTGCTGCCGGCCCAGCTCGGCCTGCTGCTTGCCCAATGCCGCCTGCTGTGCGGCCAGGCTTTCCATCTCTGCACGCATCGCCGGGTTGTCCATTTCCTCGCGCGCCTCATCGATCTTGCGACGAGCTTCAGCGGCTGCGCCGCGGCGCGCATCGGCGCTTCCGTCTGACGTCAGCGCCAGCTGCGCCTGTTCACTCGCCAACGCGCCGATCCGCGCACCAATCTCGCCCATGCGCTCACCGATCTCGCCCTGACGCTCGCCCAGCCGGCCCTGGCGATCACCGAGCTTGCCTTGCGCTTCACCCAGACGCACGGTCTCTGCGTGCAGTTGTTCAAAACGCGACAGCGTGGCCGCGTCCCGCACTACATAGCGCTTGCCATCGCGGCGCAGCAGCAGCACGCCGCTGCCATCGTCCAGTTGCTTTGCTTCGCGCAGGTCCGCAACGGAACCATTCATGACGCTGTGGTTGCCCTTGATCAGCACATAGCTGTCAGCGTTCTGGTTGCTGGAGAGGTGAATCGTTCCCTGTGTGTGCAGCGGTGCTGCCGGCGCCGCAGGCGGTGCAGGTGGCACGACCAGGGCCGGTGGCGCGGGCGGCGCAGGAGGTGCGGCCGGCACAGCGGTACCCGCCGCAACCAGATGCAGTTTTGCATGGGCAGCAGGTGCTGCCGGGGCGACCGGGGCGACGGGCGCTGCCACAGCTGCTGGCGGTGCCGGCGGCACAGGCGGTACCGGCATCGCCACCAGGCGCAGCGGTGCCACGCCGACCAGGGCAACGGCGGCGATGATCAAGGCCGCACCGACGCGCGGGAAGGAAGAGGTGTCCTGCAACATGAGCAATCTCCGCTTGAGGCTGAGGAAGGTCGGCGACGCGCTGGCCAATCCAGCGCCGGGCCGGGGGGCGACGCCCAACTGCAACAACAGGCGTCCGTAGTGTTGGCGGCAGTGCCGGTCACCGGCGACCACCGCGGCATCCACCGCGGCTTCGCGGGCAATGCCGTATTCGCGGGCGGCCAGGTGCACCACCGGGTGGAAGAAGAACAGGTGCTGGGCAAGTGCAGGCACCAATCCCAGCCACAGGTCACGGCGTTGCAGATGCACCAGTTCATGGGTCAGGGCCATGTCCAACTGGTCATCGCCCATGCGCTGCAGGCCTCGCGCCGGCAACAGCAGTACTGGACGCCATGGGCCAATCAGCTGTGGCGAGTCGATCGCATTGCTGAGCATCAAGCGCGGTGCGCGATGCAGGCCATGCGCATCAGCGGCCAGTGCAAGCGCGGCGTTGAGCTTGTGATCGTGGCAGGGCTGTGCGGCACGCAGCAGGGCACGACTGGCGCGATACGCCAGCGCGGTGCGCAAGGCCATCACCAGTACACCGGCGGCCCACATCGCCATCAGCACCAGGCTCCATGACCAACCGCTATCCACCGGCAAGGGCTGCATCACGATGACCGGTGCGATGGTGGTCGGCGCTGCTTCTGCAGCCGCCTGCACAACCAACGGTGCTGCCTCTACTGCAGGCAGCAGCGGCAGCTCCAGCGGCGATGCCCAGAACAGGCCAACCACTGCCTGCACCGCCACCAGCCACCACAGCGCACACTGGGTGCTGGCTGGCAGACGCCGCACGTAGCGGCACAGCAACCACACCAGACCAGCCAATAGTGCGGTCTGCACACTGGTCGCCAGCAAGCGGCTGCCCAACAACTCAAGCGTCATCGACATGGCTCAATCCTCCCGGCGCTGCGATTGCAGCTTGCTGACCAGCGCTTCCAGTTCGGCCAGTTCGTTGTCGCTGACCTCGGCCTTCTCCGACATCCACGCCACGAACGGCGAGATCGACCCCTGCAGGGTCTTTTCGACGAAGCTGCCGACCGCACCGTTGACCACTTCCTGCTGCTCGGCGGTGGAGCTGTAGCGGTACACGCCCTCGTCCTGCTCGCGCTGCAGATAGCCCTTGGTACGCAGGCGCTCCATCATCGTCAGCACGGTGGAACGGGCCAACCCGCGGGCCTCACCAAAGCGCGCGGCTACCTCGCCGACGCTGGTGGGTTCGTTCTCTCCGATGTACTGCAACAGGGCCAGTTCCTGGTCCCCGATGGTCTTGCGGCGCATGGCCGTCTCCGTGACTACATTTGTCGTCACGGTAGATCTGCCTACATTTGTAGTCAATAGCCCGAATGGCACCCTGACCGCTGCCAGACTGAATGATTCAGCTGACCGCGCTGTCAATCTGCCAGCGCGCGAACTCGCTCTCAAACTCCGCCAGCGACAGCAGGCCGAGACAGGCATGGGCACCGATCGGCAGCGCCTCGCCACGGGCAAAGCGGCGCGCGAGCAGCACCGCGGCGAAAGTGGGAATCTCCGGGCCGTGCAGCATTGGCGCGGTCAGGTCCCAATGCACGCGGTGCTGCAAGCCTGCGCGTTGGCCACGCACGGTGATGCGCATGCCGCCAAGATCGGTGCCGAAGCGATCAAACCAGCGCCCGGCACGGGCAAACACGCCGGCCAGCGCTTCCATCGGCAATGGCAGGCCATGGCGGCGCAGCCATGCCATCACCGCCAGGCAGCGTGACAGGAACTTCAACTCCAGTGCCGCACGGAAACGCACGGTCGCCACGCCCGGATAGCGCTGCACCAGCAGCGTGTGGTCGGGCACGTCGCAGGGCGAGGCCAGTCGCGGACCGATACGAGCGAAGCGTACCGGCTGCGGATCGGCCCAGCCGATCACCGTCTGCCAGCGGCCATCCACCCAGCACTGGAACGGCTTGCCGCAATACGACAGCACCGCGCGCACCGTGGCCATGCCCAACGGTGTGGCCTGTGCCGGTGCGATCACCATGTCGATGCTGTGCAGTTGATCGAACTGTGGTGCGAGTGCATCCACCACCGCGCTGGACAGTGCAGGCAGGGTGCTGGCACCACTGATCGCACTGCGTTGCGTCTGTTCGGCCAAGGCCTGCAACTGCTGCGGGAAGTCGGCAACAAAGTCGCGGCCGTCGGCCAGATCGATGTAATGCATACCTGCACGCAGACAGGCCTGCGCCACGCCATAGCCCTGGCCCTGGAAGGGGCCGGCGGTGTGGATGACCAGTGCCGCTCGCGTTTCCGCCAGCTGTACTTCGAAATCAACCGCAGCGGTATCCAGCCTGCACAGTTCGATTTTCGTCAGATCCACGCCGGGCAGATTGGCCGCCGCCTGCGCCGGGTTGCGGCCAGCAGCGATCACCTTGATACCCGGCGTGATGGCCAGTGCACGCACGATGCGCGCGCCGAAATGGCCATAACCGCCCAACACCAGAACACGACAGCGTTCCTGCTGCGACATCGGATCTTCCTGCGTTGATTGCCGAGTGGATTATCAACGAGAGAAGCGCTGCTTTGGCCCCTCCCCTTTGGCGCAGCCAAGGGTGAGGCTGGGAGGGGGTAGCTTTGGCTGTTGCTTATGCTCGTTGTTTGATGTTCCTGCGAAGAGCACCCCTCCCCAACCCTCCCCTGCACTTCGTGCAAGGGAGGGAGCTTTTGCCCCTCCCCTTTGGCGCAGCCAAGGGGGAGGCTGGGAGGGGGTGGCTTTGGCCGTTGCTTGTGCTCGTTGTTTGATGTTCCTGCGAAGAGCACCCCTCCCCAACCCTCCCCTTCGCTACGCGAAAGGGAGGGAGTAGATCCGCTGCTTTCCGCAGGAGTTTGGGCTCTTCATCCCGCTCTTACGCCTGCGGCAGCACCCTGCATGCATGTCCCCGCCTGGAGTCCGCCATGTATCGGATGCTGGTCATCGCAAGTTTCAGCGCCATCACCGCCACTGCCTGCAGCACCGCCCAGGTCAGTCAGGTGCAGCCCATCGATGGCGTCATCTCCGGCCAATGCCACACCGACATGGTGCGCGGTGCGGTCGGCTTGGCGGCAGCTCCAGGCACAGTTGAACGTGCGCGCGTGGACAGCGACAGCCTGCAGGTGCAGGTGGTGCGCGGCAGCGGCGATAACAGCAGCAGCGCCACCCCACCCAGCAGCGGTGGCGGACGCCTTACCATCGAGGTTGGCCGTACCAACAACATCACCGCGCTGCGCTGCGGCTGAGATTGCAGATTCCACAGCGCGTCGTGCAGCCCATGCATTTGTATCGCTGAACCGCGCAGGCATCGGATGACATTTGTTGCCCCTGCCTGGCTAGGGACACTGCCCAACCTATTCCCGATAGACAAAGCTCCGCTGGAGTATCGCGCAATGTGGTGCGACGCAACGTCAACACGTCCTCACTTGGCGATATGCTGGGCTGACCCTCAATAGCTTGGAGTTCCGATGCAATTCCCGTCGACGCCGCGCGCCCTGCGCCGCCCCGCCGCCCTGATTGCCACCGCTGCACTGTTGCTGGCCCTGAGCGCCTGCACCAAGCCGGCCCCGGAAGAACAGGATGAGGCACTGAACCGATCCCAGCAGGCTGCTGAAGCCGCCGCTGCGCCCGCTGAAGCTACGCCGCCGCCGGGCGCCTGCGATGCCAGCCAGGTGCAAGGCCTTGTCGGCCAGACCTATACCGAGGCCATGCAGGCCCAGGCCAAGGAAGACGCCGGTGCCAACGATGTGCGCGTGCTCAAGCCCAACCAGCCGGTCACGATGGAGTTCATCGGCGAGCGCCTGAACATCGAACTGGATGAAAAGGGCGCGGTCAGCGGCGTCCGCTGCGGCTGAATTGGCAGCGCCAAAGCCTTGCTGGGCAAGGCTTTGGTTGCGCTCGCAACGATGTATTGCGGCATTGCAACAACTGTGATTTAGTCGAACCATCCGGTGACCTCAAGGTGCGCTCCAGGTTGAGCCCATCATGTGCATTGGATGGGCGCGAGGGCGCTTGGGTCAGGCGTAAAACGCCATCGGGGCGTGCGCCGGGTCTTATCCCAACAGCACGTGCGGCAGCACGGCGCGAACCATCTGATAAGCATGACGTGCTCTGCGAGCGGGCAGGAGTGTCGCCGCTCACCTGAATCGCACCGAGGCACAGATGGCAGTCCGCACCCCGCAAGGGCTTTACGACCCGCAAGACGAACGCGACGCCTGTGGTTTCGGCATGGTCGCCCAGCTCGACGACCAGCCATCGCGTCTGTTGGTGGATACCGCCATCGCTGCACTGTCGCGCATGACCCACCGCGGTGGTGTTGCCGCCGATGGGCTCACCGGCGACGGCTGCGGCCTGCTGCTGCGCAAGCCCACGGTGTTCCTGCGCCAGCTGGCCGAAGAAGCCGGCATCGCGCTCGGCCCCAACTTCGCCGCAGGTGTTGTGTTCCTGCCTCACGACGCTGACGCTGCACAGCGATGTCGCGCCGAACTGGATGCACAACTGCGCAGCGCGGGCTGCCATCCACGCGGCTGGCGTGAAGTGCCCACCGATGACAGTGTCTGTGGTCAGCTGGCGCGCGACACGCTGCCGAAGATCGAACAGGTGTTCGTCGATGCCGACATCGAGCAGAGCGCCGAACAATTCGCACTGGCCCTGTTCATGGCCCGCCGCCGCAGCGAACAGACCCTGCGCGACGTCACCGACTACTACGTCACCACGCTCAGCGCCGAATCCATCAGCTACAAGGGCATGGTACTGCCGGACAAGCTGAGCACTTTCTTCCCGGACCTGCAGCGCCACGAACTGGCGTCCAGCGTGGTGGTGTTCCACCAGCGCTTCTCCACCAACACCATGCCGCGCTGGCCGCTGGCCCATCCGTTCCGCATGCTCGCCCACAACGGCGAGATCAACACCATCGAAGGCAACCGCCACTGGGCGCAGGCGCGCAGCAAGGTGTGGAAGACGCCAAAGTTCGACATCGCCGAGCTCGACCCGGTGATCTCGATGCACGGCTCCGATTCGCAGAGCATGGACAACATGCTGGAGCTGATGGTGGCTGGCGGCATGGAGTTGATCCAGGCGCTGCGCATCCTGGTGCCGCCGGCAACGCAATCGTTGGAATTCAAGGACGCTGACCTCGCCGCGTTCTACGAGTTCTATGGCTTGAACAGCGAGCCGTGGGACGGCCCGGCCGGCATCGTCGCCTGCGACGGCCGCTACGCCGCCTGCACGCTGGACCGCAACGGCCTGCGCCCGGCGCGCTGGATGCTGACCTCCGACCGCCACTTCCTGGTCGCCTCCGAAGCCGGTGTCTGGGAAGTGCCGACCGAGCGCGTGGTGCGCAAGGGCAAGCTCGGCCCGGGCCAGATGATGGCCATCGACCTCAAGCGTGGCGACCTGCTCGACTCGGAAGCCATCGACCGCATCAACCGTGCACGTGCGCCCTACAAGCAGTGGCTGCACCAAGGCGTGACCTACCTGCAGACCGAGTTGATCGATCCCTCGCTGGCTGAGGAACCGTTCGACGAGGCGACGCTGCGCAGTTATCACAAGCTGTTCCAGCTCACGACCGAAGAACTCGAACAGGTGCTGCGGCCGCTGGCCGAAACCGGGCAGGAAGCCACCGGCTCGATGGGCGATGACACGCCTATCGCCGTGCTCAGCCGCCATACCCGTCCGTTGTACGACTACTTCCGCCAGGCCTTCGCGCAGGTCACCAACCCGCCGATCGATCCGCTGCGCGAAGAGTGCGCGATGTCGCTGACCACCCAGCTCGGCAAGGAGACCAACATCTTCCACGCCGGTGCGGAGACGGTGAACCACGTCATCCTCAACTCGCCGGTGCTGAGCCAGCGCAAGCTGCGCCAGCTGCTGAAGATGGACCAGTACGTCGAGCGCAATCGCTTGATCGACCTGTCCTACAGCGTCGAGGAAGGTCTGAAGGCCGGCATCGAACGCATCTGCGCCGAGTGCGAGCAGGCCGCGCGCGATGGCGTGGTGATGCTGTTGCTGTCCGACCGTTACCCGGTCGCCGACCGCCCGATGGTGCATGCTTTGCTGGCCACCAGCGCCGTGCATCACCATCTGTCCAAGGTTGGCCTGCGCTGCGACGTCAATCTGATTCTGGAAACCGGCACCGCGCGCGATGCGCACCATATGGCTTGTTTGCTGGGCTTTGGTGCGACCGCGGTGTATCCGTATCTGGCTTACCAGACGCTGTTCGATCTGGGCCGGCGCGGCATCCTGCTGCTGAAGAAGGGCGGTGAGGTTTCACAGATCGGTCGCAGCTATCGCAAGGGCATCTACAAGGGACTGAGCAAGATCATCTCGAAGATGGGCATCTGCACCGTCGCCAGTTATCGCGGCGCGCAGTTGTTCGAGATTGTCGGCCTCGATCCGGACGTGGTTGAACTGTGCTTCCCGGATACCGCCGCCCGCATCGGCGGCGTTGGCCTTGCACGCCTGGATACCGAAGCACGCGAGCTCACCGTGCGTGCCTGGAATGATCTGGCGCAGCCGGAAGTCGGCGGCCTGCTCAAGTACGTGCATGGCGGCGAATACCACATGTACAACCCGGACGTAGTGATGACGCTGCAGCGCGCCTCGCGCACTGGCGATGCCGAAGACTGGCGCAAGTACATGGACGCGGTGCATTCGCGCCCGACCTCGGCACTGCGCGATCTGCTGCAGCTCAAGCCGGCGGCAACGCCGGTGCCGTTGGAGGAAGTGGAACCGGCCGAAGCTTTGTTCAAGCGCTTCGATACCGCCGCCATTTCCTTGGGCGCGCTGTCGCCGGAAGCACACGAAGCGCTGGCAATCGCGATGAACCGCCTCGGTGGCCGCTCCAACTCCGGCGAAGGCGGCGAAGATCCCGCACGCTACGGCACCGAGAAGCGTTCCAAGATCAAGCAGGTGGCCTCCGGCCGTTTCGGCGTCACCGCCGAGTATCTGGTCAATGCCGAAGTGCTGCAGATCAAGGTCGCACAGGGCGCCAAGCCCGGCGAAGGCGGCCAGCTGCCCGGCCACAAGGTCAACGAGCTGATCGCGCGCCTGCGTTACGCCAAGCCCGGCATCGGCCTGATTTCGCCACCGCCGCATCACGACATCTATTCGATCGAAGATCTGGCGCAGCTGATCTACGACTTGAAGCAGGTCAATCCCGATGCGTTGGTATCGGTGAAGCTGGTATCGCACGCAGGCGTCGGCACCATTGCAGCCGGCGTGGTGAAAGCCGGCGCCGATCTGATCACCGTGTCCGGCCATGACGGCGGCACCGGTGCCTCACCGATCAGCTCGATCCGCTATGCCGGCGTGCCGTGGGAATTGGGCGTGGCCGAATCGCATCAGGCACTGGTCGGCAACGACCTGCGCAGCCGCACCATCCTGCAGACCGACGGCGGCTTGAAGACCGGCCTGGATGTGGTCAAGGCTGCACTACTCGGCGCCGACAGCTTCGGCTTCGGCACCGGCCCGATGATCGTGCTCGGCTGCAAGTACCTGCGCATCTGCCACCTCAACAACTGCGCCACCGGCGTCGCCACCCAGGACGAGCGCCTGCGTAGCGGCTACTTCACCGGCCTGCCGGAGCGCGTGGAGAACTTCTTCCGTCTGCTGGCCGAAGAAGTGCGCGAGTGGCTGTCGTACCTGGGCGTGCGTTCGCTGGATGAAATCGTCGGCCGCACCGATCTGCTGCAGCAGCTTGAAATCTCGCCGCGCGAAGGCGTCAAGGTTGATCTATCGCGCCTGCTCGCGCCTGCACATTACGACGGCGCGCATTGCGCCGCGCAGCGCCTGTACCAGTCGCCGGACAGCCTGGCCACGCAGATGGACAATCTGCTTGCCGCTGCCATCGCCAACAAGCAGGGCGGCGAGCACCGCTTCCTGATCCACAACACCGACCGCTCGGTGGGCACGCGCCTGTCCGGCACCATCGCCCGCGCACATGGCAACCACGGCATGAGCGAAGCGCCGTTGAACCTGCGTTTCCGCGGCACTGCCGGGCAGAGCTTCGGCGCGTTCAACGTCGGCGGCTTGAACCTGGAAGTGGAAGGCGAAGCCAACGACTACGTCGGTAAGGGCATGGCCGGCGGCCGCCTGGTGGTACGTCCGCCGCGGGGCGCCCGCTTCGAGGCCCGCAACACGGCCATCATCGGCAACACCTGCCTGTACGGCGCGACCGGCGGCGAGTTGTTTGCCGCGGGGCGCGCTGGCGAACGCTTCGGCGTGCGCAACTCCGGCGCACTGGCAGTGATTGAGGGCGCAGGCGACCACTGCTGCGAGTACATGACCGATGGCGTGGTCGCGGTGCTCGGCAAGGTCGGCCTGAACTTCGGTGCCGGCTTCACCGGTGGCTTGGCGTATGTGCTCGACGTCGATCGCGATTTCGTCGACCGCTACAACCACGAGCTGATCGACATCCACCGCATCTCGACCGAAGGCTTCGAGAACCATCGCCAGCACCTGCACACCTTGATCAGCCGTCACCGCGAGTTGACCGGCAGCATCTGGGCGCAGCAGATCCTCGACGAGTTCCGCGACTACGTCGGCAAGTTCTGGCTGGTCAAACCCAAGGCCGCCAGCATCGAGTCGCTGGCCGAGTCTTTACGCCGCGCAGCCTGACGCACTGTCTCCCTCTCCCGCCTGCGGGAGAGGGCCGGGGTGAGGGCAGCTTCAAGAGCCCCTCATCCGCCCCTTCGGGGCACCTTCTCCCGCATGCGGGAGAAGGGCTCCTCCAGACGTAACGAGTTCCCATGAGCCGCAAGCAAGCTTTCCAGTTCCTCGATCTGCCCCGCACCATGCCGCAGCGCATTCCGGTGGAATTGCGCACGTCCGGCGACTGGGGCGAGCTCTACGGCAAATTCGACAAGAGCGATGCGCAGTACCAGGCCGGCCGCTGCCTGGATTGCGGCAATCCGTATTGCAGCTGGAAGTGCCCGGTACACAATGCCATCCCGCAGTGGCTGCAGTTGGTGCAGGAAGACCGCATCCACGAGGCGGCGACGCTCTGCCATTCGACCAACCCGCTGCCGGAAGTCTGTGGTCGCGTCTGCCCGCAGGATCGTTTGTGCGAAGGCAGCTGCACGCTGGATGAGTTCGGCGCGGTCACCATCGGCGCGGTCGAGAAGTACATTGTCGATACCGCGCTGGCCACTGGCTGGAAGCCTGATCTGCATGCCGTTGAAAGTACCGGCAAGCGCGTGGCGGTTGTCGGCGCAGGCCCTGCGGGTTTGGCCTGTGCGGATCGGCTGGCGCGTGCAGGCGTGCAGGCGGTGGTGTTCGACCGCTACGAGCAGATTGGTGGCCTACTGCAGTTTGGCATCCCCAGCTTCAAGCTGGACAAGAGCGTGATCGATCGTCGCCGCGAGATCCTCGAAGGCATGGGCGTGCAGTTCCGCCTCGGCGTGGAGATCGGCCGCGACATCAGCATCGAACAGCTGCAGGCCGACTACGACGCGGTGTTCCTCGGCACCGGCGCCTACCGCTACACCGACGGCGGCCTGATCGGCCAGGACCTCAAGAACGTATTGCCGGCGCTGCCGTTCCTGGTGCAGAACAGCCGCATCGTCAGTGGTAACGACCCCAAGGGTCGACCGATCGCCGGCTGGGAAGACCAGATCGCCCTGCCCGACCTCAACGGCAAGCGCGTGGTGGTACTCGGCGGTGGTGACACCGGCATGGACTGCGTACGCAGCGCGATCCGTCTGGGCGCAGCCAAGGTGACCTGTGCCTACCGTCGTGATGAAGCCAACATGCCGGGCTCGGCACGCGAAGTCGCCAATGCCCGCGAAGAGGGCGTGCGCTTCCTGTTCAACCGCCAGCCGCTGGCGATCGAAGCGGGCGCGGACGATGAGGTGATCGGCGTGACCGTGGTCGAGACCGAGTTGAGCGCACCGGATGCCAATGGCCGGCGCAATGCGGTGGCCATTGATGGCAGCGAATCACTGCTGGAAGCCGACGTGGTGATCATCGCTTTTGGGTTTTCGCCGACGTTGCCGGAATGGCTTTCGTCGCAGGGCGTGGAGGCCAGCAGCAATGGCCGCATCATCGCCGGTGGTGCGGCGCGTTTGCCGTTCCAGACCCATAACGCGAAGCTGTTTGCCGGCGGTGATGCGGTTCGCGGCGCGGACCTGGTGGTGACTGCTGTTGCTGAAGGGCGTGATGCTGCTGAGAGCATTGTTGCTTTGTTGAAGCGCTAGAGCACAGCAAACGCGGGGAGGCGTTAGAAGCTAAAAGCGCCCTCACCCCTACCCCTCTCCCGTTGAAACGGGAGAGGGGACTACTTCGGCATTTTTTCTGACGACGGCCGAGCTCGCTGCTTCGCCTGTTGCCTTTGGCTGTTGGCCTTGGCTGTTGGCCTTGGCTGTTGGCCTTGGCTGTCAGCTTTGGCTCTCGGCTTTGGACTATCCGTTCGCCAAGTTGTGACGACTTCCCTTCTCCCGCTTGCGGGAGAAGGTGCCCGGAGGGCGGATGAGGGGAGCTTTGGCTTTGGCTTTGGCTTTGGCTTTGGCTTTGGCTTCAACGTCACCAACAAGCCGACACCCAGCTGCCCTACACTCAAGAACTCCGCACAAAGAGAAATCGCAATGCGCATCGGTCTGGCCGCAAACCGTCTCCATCACGAAAGCGCCGACGCCGCGTTGTTCCGTTGGCTGCGCGCCAGCGAGACCGGAATTCGCGAACTTGGCGTGGAACTGCACGCTGTTGGCCGCACCTACGACGCCATTGCCAGCACTCATCCTCTGCAGGATTACCCCGGACTTCAGCGCTACCCAAACGGCCGCGAAGGCGGCTTGATGAAGCTGGTTGCCGAAGTCGTAGGCATGGGCACGCCCGAGCGCACTCTCGATGGCGCGATCTACTTCATCGACCCGGTCGATCCTTCTTCAGTATTCCCCGAAGCCATCGCGCTCAAACGCCAGTGCGTCATCCACGGGAAACCCTTCATCTCCACGGTTGCCACCGCGCGTGACTGGATTGAGATGGAACGCATCCACGCCGGCTGCGACCCCGACCGTGGTGCAGATGATCTACACGATTTCAGCAAGCAAACCCTGGCGCTGATCGCCCACGACGCACGCAAGCCACAGATGCTCGCCTTCGCTGCTGAGCACTTCGACGTGCTATCGCAGTTCGAACAGCGCATCGGTACCGGCACCACCGGTCAGCGTTTGAACGAGATGGCCTGGAGCCGCGGCTGGCCACGCGATCAGGAGTGGATCCATCGCTTCCAGAGCGGCCCGCTCGGTGGCGATGCGCAGATTGCGGATCGTGTGCTTGAACACCGCTGCCAACGCGCGATCTTCTTTGAAGACCCGCATGTGGCGCGCCAGCATGAAGCAGACATCCAGTTGCTCGAGCGTGCCGTAACCACGGTCACTGATGAAGCGGTATGCATCACCGCCCCGAATATCGCTGCCCGTTGGGCAACAGCAGCACAGGCCCGCCAGAGAGCCTGACCGCAGTGCCGAACCATGTTCGGCAGGAGCTTTCCTGGTAGCGCCCACAGAGCCCCAAGGCTTTGGCTTTGGCTTTGGCTTTGGCTTTGGCTTTGGCTTTGGCTTTGGCTTTGGC
>NZ_JBRREF010000114.1:0-13532 GCF_056760135.1 Stenotrophomonas sp. STEN023
CTTCGGCTCTGGCCGTTGCTTCGGCTCTGGCCGTTGCTTCGGCTCTGGCCGTTGCTTCGGCTCTGGCCGTTGCTTCGGCTCTGGCCGTTGCTTCGGCTCTGGCCGTTGCTTTCATGCCTTCCCTTCTCCCGCACGCGGGAGAAGGTGCCCCGTAGGGGCGGATGAGGGCAAGCTCCTGGCTCTACAGCAAGCCCTCTCATCGCATGGTCAGCGGCGTTCGATCACGAACTTGCCAAATCCAATGCCCAGGCTCCAACCGCGCCCGGTTCCTGCCAAGGCCAGCGAAATATCGCCCTTGGTCATCGCCTGCGCGTCGGTAGCGCGCGATGCACTGGCATGCACTTCAGCTGCAGCGTAAGTGCCCAGCAAATCATTGAGAGAATAAGCGCCGGTGAACCGGCCACGACCATCGGTGATGGTGGTGCGACCAACGGTCAAACCACCACCCTTGGCAGTGATCTTGACCGGAATGCTGGCTCCGTTCTCGCAAGTGATCGTACCGGTACCGCTCGAGGTCTTGTAGAACGCCGACCAACCGGTCAGGTTGTAGCGCAACTCACAGTCGATATTGCCCGCCGCCTGCGCAACCGGGACGATACCCATCGCCAGCACCGCAGCCATCGCCATCATCTTTTTCATCGCGCATCCTCTGCTTGATTGAACCGGCACCGAGCCTGACAGCCCCCTCGCCCATTGCAAAGGGCTGGCGGATGCCGCGCGCGGCCGGCGTTCAGCGAACCACCACCGGCCCACCCAAAGTAAATGCATCGGCATCCAGCATCGCCGGGAAGCGCTCGCGATGCGCAGCCAGCGCTTGCGCCGAAATGGTCGTGGTGACCACCTGCTCGCGCTCGCGGATCTCCACCTGCGGCTGACCCAGGAAGTCGATCACCGCACTGTCGCCCGCGTAATGCAGGCCGTTGCCGTCCACGCCGATGCGGTTCACCACAGCCACGTAACACAGATTCTCGATGGCACGCGCACGCGCCAGGGCCTGCCACGCATAAGCGCGTGCCGAAGGCCAATTGGCCACGAAAATCTGCAGATCGAAATCCATCTGCCCTGCCCGCTCCACGTCGAAGCGATTGCGGCAGAACACCGGGAAGCGCAGGTCGTAGCAGATCTGCGGATTGATCCGCCAACCCTTCCATTCCACGCACAAGCGCTCGTTGCCGGCCGCGTAGCGCTTGTGCTCGCCGCCATAGCGGAACAGATGACGCTTGTCGTAGTAGTGCAACTCGCCCTCGGGCGTAGCCCACAGCAGGCGGTTATAGACGCCGCCGTCGACCCGCAACTGCACGCTGCCAGTCACAACCGCGCCCAGCGCGCGTGCCTGCTCGGCGATCCATGCAACGGTGGGGCCGCCCATGTCTTCGGCCTGGTCGATCGCATCGTTGGAGAAGCCACTGGTGAACGTTTCCGGCAGGATCACCAGATCGGTGTTGCCCGCCAACGGTGCCAGCAGCGCGCCGTAGTAGTCGCGATTGCCGGCCGGGTCGTGCCAGCGGGTGTCGCCCTGCACGAGGGAAATACGCAGGTCCTGCATTGTCGTCATCGTCCTGTCAGCCAAGATGAAAAAACAGCGCTGGCTGCCAAGGTGGCACCCAGCACCGGTACGCACCACTGTAGTCGCGCAATCCACCGATTAACCGGTTGACGCTGCTCGATGTCATCAAGCAGCGCAAGGTACTCACGGGTATAGCGACCAACGCTGCCACGGAACGCCAGGTAGCCCTCGTCCACTGAAACACCACGCGCGCGCAGGCCGGGCTGGACCACGGAAAGGAACAAATAGCCTTTCACCAGCGCGGCCAGCACGAACACGCCCAATAGCGTCGCAAAGACTGGAAGACCGGAAACCATGGATGCGTCGCGGATCAGAGCGCGCGCAAGCGCTCGATCGCCGCATCCATGGTGGCGTCATTCTTGGCGAAGCACAGCCGCACCAGACGCTGCCCGGCCGGCGGAGCCTCGTAGAACGGCGACAGCGGAATCGCAGTGACACCTTTCTCGATGGTCAGCCAACGCACGAACTCATGGTCCGGCAGGTCGCTGATCGCCGAGTAATCCACCAGCTGGAAGTAACCACCCGGCACCGGCAGCGGCTTCAAGCGTGTACCCAGCAGCTGCTCGCGGAAGCGATCGCGCTTGGCCTGGTAGAACGCGCCCAACTCCAGGTGATGTTCGGGCTCGTCGCGAATCATTGCGGCAAAGCCATATTGCGCCGGGCTGTAGGTGGTGAAGGTGTTGTACTGGTGCACCTTGCGGAACTCGGCGGTCATTGCCGGCGGCGCGATGGCGTAGCCGATCTTCCAGCCGGTGCAGTGGTAGGTCTTGCCAAAGCTCGATATCACGAACGCGCGTTCGCGCAGTTCCGGGTAACGCAATGCCGACTCGTGGCGCGCGCCGTCATAGATGATGTGTTCGTACACTTCATCGGAGATCAGGTAGATGTCGGTGCCGCGCAGCACATCGGCCAGCGCCTGCATGTCGTCGGCAGTCAGCATCGCGCCGGATGGGTTATGCGGCGTGTTGACCATCAACATGCGCGTCTTCGGGGTGATGGCCGCGCGCACGCGGTCCCAATCCACCTCGAAGGTCTGCGGATCCAGCGGCACATGCACGGCACGCGCGCCGGCCAGGTCGATCGCCGGCTCATAGCAGTCATAGGCCGGGTCCAGCACGATGACTTCCTCACCGGCCCGCACCACCGCGTGGATGGCGTTGAAGATCGCCTCGGTACCACCGGAGGTGACGGTGATCTCGCTGTCCGGGTCCACCTGCGCGCCATAGCAATCCAGCGCCTTCTGCGCGATGGCCTGGCGCAGTGGTGCCACGCCGGTCATTGGCGCGTACTGATTCAGACCATCACGCATGGCCTTTGCGGTTTCATCGATCAAACGTTGCGGGGCAGAAAAGTCTGGAAAGCCCTGGCCAAGGTTGACCGCGCCGTGCTCGGCGGCGAGCTGCGACATCACGGTGAAAATGGTGGTGCCCACCTTGGGCAACTTGGTCTGCGGATGCATGGTTACGTACACGCCGGGGGAGAAAACCCCGAGTGTACGCAAAGCGGGCACGCCAGGCTTCCCAAACCGTGCCCACAGCCCCCGGGACAGTGCCACCGCGGCGCTATACTGCGCGCCCCGAAGCGCTGCCCAGCCTGCGCCACCTCCCAAGGACGGAAGCGCCCGATCCGATGATTGACACCGCCAACACCCTGCCGCTGCTCAAAGCACGCGACCTGCGCTTCACCCGCAATGACGAACCGGTATTCGGGCCGCTGGACCTGCATGTGGATGCAGGCGAGGCACTGTTGGTGCAGGGAAGCAACGGCGCCGGCAAGACCACCTTGTTGCGCGTATTGGCAGGATTGCTGCGCCCGGACGAGGGCCAGATCGAGATCGACGGGCGCCCCGCCAGCACAACGGACCGCTCCCGCTATATCGCCTACCTGAGCCACCTGACGGCACTCAAGCAGGACCTGGACACACTGGAGAACCTGCACTTCCTGTGCGGGCTGCAAGGCCGGCGTGCACGGCAGATGCCGGGCAACGCCCTGGCCATCGTCGGCCTGGCCGGCTATGAGGACACCCTGGTACGGCAATTGTCCGCCGGCCAGAAGAAGCGCCTGGCCTTGGCGCGCATCTGGTTGTCGCCGGCCCCGATCTGGCTGCTGGACGAGCCCTACGCCAACCTCGACCTGGACGGAATCAACCTGGTCAACCGGATGATTTCCGCCCATTTGCGCAGCGGCGGCGGCGCCTTGGTAACCACACACGGCGCCTATGCGGCACCACCGGTGCGCAATCGCACGCTGACCTTGAGCAACCCGGTAGCGCAGGAGGACGCGGCATGAGCCTGCCCGGTCCGCAACCAACGCTGCTATCCGCTGCCCGCGCACTTCTGGCCCGCGACCTGAGACTGCTCTGGCGGCGCCGTGGTGATGCCGCGCAGCCGATCCTGTTTGCCTTGCTGGTGGTCGCGCTGTTTACGCTGGCCCTTGGCGGCGCGCCGAAGTTGCTGCAGAGCGTTGCCTCAGCGGTGCTGTGGCTGTCCATCCTGCTCGCCGGCCTGCTGTCACTGGACACCTTGTTCCGCAGCGACGCCGAGGACGGCTCGCTGGAGCAATGGCTGCTGTCGCCGGTGCCACTGGCCTGGCTGGTGGCGGTGCGGGTGTTCTCGCACTGGCTGACCACCGCCTTCCCGCTGGTCCTGGTCAGCCCGCTGTTGGCTGAATTGATGCACCTGCCCCGCGAACAGCTGCCGGTGCTGCTCGCCGCGCTGGCACTGGGCACCCCCTTGCTGAGCCTGCTCGGTGCGGTAGTCGCTGCCTTGACCGTTGGCATGCGCCGCGCCGGCATCCTGCTGGCCCTGCTGGTGCTGCCGCTGTACGTACCGGTGCTGGTCTTCGGCGCCGGCGCAGTAGCTGCCGCGGCGCAGGGCTTCGATGCCAGTGGCGCACTGCTGATGCTGGCGGCCGGTTTACTGGTCAGCGCCGTGCTCGCCCCGCTGACCGCAGCAACTGCAATCCGCATCGCCAACTCCTGAGGCCAAAACAACGCTATTCTTGAGGGCGACTTCACAAGGCAAATCAATCAGATGGCTGAGCAGCCCCACACGGAAGTCCCGAGCACAGACAAGCCCACCTTGCCGCCGCGCCCGGCGGTGGAGCTGCAACGCCGCGGCGAATTGCGGGTAGAGAAGTTCCTGGCGGCCGCCACCGAAGTCTTCAACGAAAAGGGCTACCAGGCTGCTCGCCTGTCCGACATCGTGAAGCGTGCCGGCGGTTCAATGGCCACGCTCTACCGCGCCTTCGGCGACAAGGAAGGCCTGATCCACGCCTTGATGGAGCAAAGCATCAATGACTTCGGTCGCAGCCTGGACACCTTGCTGCAGTCGCCATTGCCGCCCGCGCAGGCCTTGGAGGAGGCCGCCAGCCAGATGGCCGAGGAAGTCCTCTCGCCAACCCGCCTGGCCTGCCACCGCGTGGTCATCTCCGAAGGCATGAATCTGCCTGCCCTGCGCGACTGGTTCCACGCCCATGGCATTGCTCCAATGGAGGTACTGCTCAGCCAGTACTTCACCCGCGAAACCGCCGCCGGACGCATGCACATTGAGAACCCCGAACAGGCGGCGCATTTCTTCTACATGCTGGTGATCGGCGGTTTGGTTCTGCGCTCGGTCAATGGTCGCGTTGTCATCAGTGATCTGCCGAAGGCGCAGAAACAGGCGCGCGACGCGGTACGCCTGTTCATGGCTGGCGCCCTGCCCCGAGGCTGAGACGCCACGCCGGCTTCAATAGCGCCATCCAGCGACGCACCTGCAGCAATTCAACGATGTTCAACCAGTGCTCGATCTGCATCTGCTTTTTGTGCGGAGCATCAAAACGATCTCGACGCGGCGTGCTTGAACACGCAGAGACCGCGCAGCGTCAGGCGTGACCATCGCCATATGGATGTGCCCAGCTACCCAGCGGCTGTTTGGCACCGCCCGGCGAACATCGGATCCGCGTAAAGCCCCCCGCCGCAACCCGCCGATTCGCTGAATTTGGGTTATCTTGCGCTAGTCTGAAAACAGCAACGGTGGTGCAGTGCGCACCGCCCAGCCGATCAGGCCGCAGCACGCGGCCCGGTCATCGTCTTCCTCAGCGAGCGAGCGGATGTTCAAAGGTTTAGCAGGTTGGTTTCACAAGCTGGGCTCCCCGCCTTACTTCGATACCTTCGCCGCCCGTTGGTCCACCTGGTGTTACATCGCTGCACTGCCACTGTTTGGCTTCGGCTTGTGGCAGGCGCTGGCCGTGGTGCCCGCCGACTACCAGCAAGGCGACAGCTTCCGCATTCTCTATATCCACGTGCCGGCAGCTTGGATGAGCCTGTTTGTGTTCGGCTTGATGGCCTTCTACAGTGCCATCGCGCTTGTCTGGCGGATCAAGCTGTGCGAAATCCTGGCCATGGCCTGCGCACCGATCGGTGCTGCATTCACCCTGATCACCTTGCTCACCGGCAGCATCTGGGGCAAGCCGATGTGGGGCACCTGGTGGGATTGGGACCCGCGCCTGACCACCGAGCTGATTCTGCTGTTCATGTACCTCGGGGTGATGGGGCTTTACGGTGCCATCGATGACCGTCGCGCCGCCGCCCGTGCCGCTGGCCTGCTGGCCATCGTCGGCGTGGTGATGTTGCCGATCATTCGCTACTCGGTGGTGTGGTGGAACTCGCTGCACCAAGGGCAGACCATCCGTGTGTTCGGCGACTCCAGCATGGACGGCAGCATGATCCTGCCGCTGTGGATCATGGTGCTGGCCACCAAGTTCTGGTTCGTCGGTTCGCTGCTGTCGCGCGCCCGCGCCGACAACCTGCGCCGCGAAGTCGGCAAGGCATGGCTGCGCGGGAAGCTGGAGAAATCGGCATGACCTATTTCAAGTACGTGGCGCTGGCCTATGCCGTGTTCTTCGTCGTACTGGCCTGGGACTTCATCGTGCCGCGCCTGCAGATCCGCCAGCAGTTGCGCGAGGCCCGCGCCCGTATAAACCGTGCCAGCCGCAACAGCAGCACCCCGCAGGTTGACGAAGAGCTGAGCCGATGAGCCCGACCCAGCGCCGCCGCCTGCTCTGGGTCCTGCTGGTTCTGCTGGTTGCCGGCGCCGCGGTGGCGCTGGTCAGCACCGCCTTGCAGCGCAACATCGCCTATCTCTACACCCCGGCCGAGGTCAAAGCCGGCCAGGTGGCGCCTGACGCGCGCTTCCGCTTGGGCGGCATGGTTGCCAAGGGCTCGTTCAAGCGCGAGCCCGGCGCATTGCTGGCACGCTTCGAGGTCACCGACGGTGATGCGGTGCTGCCCGTCACCTACGACCGGATCCTGCCCGACCTGTTCCGCGAAGGTCAGGCGGTGGTCGCTACCGGGCGCATGGCCAACGGCGTATTCGTTGCCGAGGACGTGCTGGCCAAGCACGACGAAACCTATATGCCCAAAGAGCTGGCCGACAAGATGGGCGTGGCGCACGACAAGCACCAGGTCCCAGCCACCACCCCAACGACGGAAACGCCCTGAGTGCTCGGTGAAATCGGACAGGTATTACTGATCCTCGCCCTGCTGGCAGCCCTGCTGCAAAGCGTCCTGCCACTGATCGGCGCCCAGCGCGGCATTCCGTCACTTACCGCGATCGCCCGCCCAGCAGCGATGCTGCAACTGGTCATGGTGCTCGCCGCCTTCGTGGTGCTGACGATCGCCTTCGTGCGCCAGGATTTCTCGCTGCGCTACGTCGCCGACAATTCCAACACCTTGCTGCCGATGATCTACCGCTATTCGGCGGTATGGGGTGCGCACGAAGGCTCGCTGTTGATGTGGTCCTTGGTGCTGGCGCTATGGACCGCCGCGGTTGCCGCGTTCTCGCGACAGCTGCCAGCCGAAGTGATGGCACGCGTGCTGGCGGTGATGGGCATGATCAGCGTCGGCTTCCTTGCCTTCCTGCTGTTCACCTCCAATCCGTTCGCGCGCCTGCTGCCTGCACCAAGCGAGGGCCACGATCTCAACCCGTTGCTGCAGGACCCCGGGTTGATCATCCACCCGCCCCTGCTCTATCTGGGCTACGTCGGCTTCGCGGTGCCGTTCGCCTTCGCCATCGCCGCCCTGCTTGATGGCCGTATCGACGTGCGCTGGCTGCGCTGGACCCGGCCGTGGACCAATGCAGCCTGGGGCTTCCTGACCATCGGCATCGCGCTGGGCAGCTGGTGGGCGTATTACGAGCTGGGCTGGGGCGGCTGGTGGTTCTGGGACCCGGTCGAGAACGCCAGCTTCATGCCCTGGTTGGTCGGCGCAGCCCTGCTGCATTCGCAGGCCGCCACTGAAAAGCGCGGCGTGTTCATCGGCTGGACCCTGCTGCTGGCGATCGCCGCGTTCGCACTGTCCCTGCTCGGCACCTTCCTGGTCCGCTCGGGCGTGCTGACCAGCGTGCACTCGTTTGCCGCCGATCCTTCACGCGGCCTGTTCATCCTGATCTTCCTTGGCATCGTGGTAGGCGGTTCGCTGCTGCTGTATGCGCTGCGTGCGCCCGGTATCGGCGGCAACAGTGCCGACCCACGCCGCGCATTCGCGCTCAACTCACGCGAAAGCCTGCTGCTGGCCAACAACCTGCTGCTCAGCTGCGCCTGCGCGATGGTGCTGCTCGGCACCTTGTACCCGTTGCTGGCCGATGCGCTGAACCTGGGCAAGGTCTCGGTGGGCCCGCCTTACTTCGGCACGCTGTTCGTCCTGCTGATGGCACCGATGATCGTGCTGCTGCCGTTCGGCCCGCTCAGCCGTTGGCAGCGCGAGCAAGGCCTGCGCACCCTGGCCCTGCTCGCACCCTGGGCGGGATTGGCGCTCGTGCTTGGCATCATTGGCTGGTGGATGGCACCACAGGGCAAGCTCAAGACCGCGCTGGGCATTGCAGGCGCCGCCTGGGTGGCCGGCGGCACCGGCTATTACCTGTGGTTGCGCCTGCGCAAGAGCGGCCGGCTCAATGCAGAGACCTGGGGCATGCTGATCGCCCACTTCGGCGTGGCCGTATTCCTGGTCGGCGCCCTGCTGGTGGAAGCGCTGCATGTACAGCATGAAGTCGCACTGGCGCCAGGCAAGTCCATCGACGCCGGTGGCTATACCCTGGTGTTCGAAGGCGTTGATGCCACCGACGGCCCCAACTACCACTCCGACCGCGGCCATCTGCAGGTACTGCGCGGCGACACCTTGATCACCCGTCTGCACCCGGAAAAGCGCATGTACGCCAGCGGCGGCCAGCCAATGACCGAGGCCGGCATCCATCGCACCCTGGGTGGCGATATCTACGTTGCACTGGGAGAATCACTGGGTGACGGCTCCTGGGCCGTGCGCGTACAGATCAAACCTTTTGTCCGCTGGATCTGGCTGGGCGCAGCGCTGATGGCGCTGGGCGGGTTCATCACCGCCGTCGACCGCCGTTTCCGCCGGCTGCCTGAGAAATCGAAATGACTACTCCAACGCCTGAATCCAACACCCGCCACCGCCTGCCACCGGTCGCCATTGCCCTTGGCGCGCTGTTCTTCCTCGGCCTGATGGGTTTGATGCTGTACGGCGTCAGCCGCTCCGGCCAACCTGATCGCGACAGCCTGCCCTCGGCACTGATCAACAAACCAGCGCCTGAGTTTTCGCTGCCGGTCCTGCATGACCCCAGCCTGCACGTCACCGACAAACAGCTGCGCGGTGCGCCCTATCTGCTCAATGTCTGGGGCAGCTGGTGCCCGACCTGCCGCGACGAACACCCCATCCTCACCCGCTTTGCCGAAACCAAGCGCCTGCGCGTGATCGGCTACAACTGGAAGGACGAGCCCAGCGAAGCACTGCGTTGGCTCGAGCAGCTGGGCAATCCTTACATGGTGGTGTTGGCCGACCAGGAAGGCCGCACCGCGCTGGACTGGGGCATTGCCGCCGCGCCGGAGACCTTCCTGGTTGATGGCAGCGGCATCGTGCGCTGGAAATATAGCGGCGCCATCACCCAGCAGGTGATGGACGAGCAGTTGATCCCGGCACTGGAGAAAGTGGAAGCCGCCGCCGGTGGCAAACACAACGCACCGGATCTGGGAGCCGCCCGATGAAAGCCTGGACTGGTGTGTTGCTGTGGATGTGCCTGGCCTTCAGTGCCAGCGCACAGCCAGCCAGCGACCCCAGTCCACTGCGGTACCGCGATCGCGCCGAGGAAGTGCGCTTTCACACACTGACCGCCGAACTGCGCTGCGTGCAATGCCAGAACCAATCGCTGGCCGACTCCGATGCCCAGATCGCCCACGACCTGCGCCGCGAAGTACTCAAGCTGATGCACGAAGGCCACAGCGACGCCGAGATCAAACAATTCCTGGTCGAGCGCTACGGCGAGTTCGTGCTGTACCGCCCGCAGCTGGAAGCCAGCACCGCCCTGCTCTGGTTTGGCCCCGGCATGCTGTTGCTGACGGGCGCCGTGTTGTTGATTGTGTACGTGCGGCGGCGTGGCCGCGCCGTTCCCGTTGCCAGCAATGACGACGCCAGTCAGGAAGAACGCGAATGGTAAATGCAGGGTTCCTGGCAGGTTCTGCAGTGTTGGCGGTAGTAGCCACCGGCATCACCTTGTGGCCGTTGTGGCGCGCCGGCAAACGGCGGATCTGGAGCAGTCTGGTTGCGATGGCGCTGGTCGCCACGCTGGGTCTGTACCAGTTGCTGGGAACACCGGCAGCGATGCAGCCGCAGCCTGAAGCCGCGGCAACACCGCAGACCATCGAGGAAGGCATCGTCCAGTTGCAGGACGCCTTGAAGCGGAACCCTGAGCGCGTCGACGGCTGGGTGCTGCTGGCCCGCTCGCAGCTGGAGATCGGCAAGGTTGCCGATGCCGCCGCAACTTACCAGCGTGCCGTGCAACTGGCACCGGACGAACCGGGCCTGCTGTTGGAGGCGGCGCAGACCCGCGCCCAGGCGGATCCCAAGTTCCTGTTCGACGCCACCGCGCAACAATGGCTCGCCCGCGCACGGCAGATTGCCCCCGACAATGAGCGGGTGATCTGGCTCACCGGCATCGTCCAGCGCCAGCAAGGCCAGGACGAGCAAGCCGCGCAGACCTGGGAAGCCCTGCTGCCACGACTGGAGCCCGCTGCGGCCGTCGCGTTGCAGGAGCAGATCAATATCGCCCGCGGCAAGGTTCCCAGCACCGCCGGCGGCCCTCCTGCGGGCACCGCAACCAGCCCCCCCGGCATCACCGTGACGGTCGAGCTGGCACCGGCCTTGGCCGCACGCGCTGCCTCCGGCAAGGAATCGGTGTTCATCATCGCCCGTATCCCCGGCGGCCCACCGATGCCGGTCGCAGTCGAACGCCACCCGGCGCAGAACGCAGCGCTCACCGTCACCCTGGACGACAGCGACAGCCCAATGCCCACGCAGAAGCTCTCAACCCTGCAGGAAGTGGAAGTAGTCGCCCGCCTGTCCGCCAGCGGCAACGCAATGCGTGGTGAAGGTGACGTCGAATCGACGCCGGTCAAGGTCAAGCTGCCGACTGACAAGCCCCTGACCATCACGCTGGGGCAATAAGGCGCCGCAAGCTGCCTTGTGGGAGCGGCGTAAGCCGCGAAGCGAGCGCATCCATCAGATAGCACAGATCCCATGTGCCCCAGCACTGTCAGTTTCGCGGCTTACGCCGCTCCCACAAACGCTGAAACCAGCTCGCGTGACATCACTGTCACCCGGGGAAGCGCAGCGCACCCAGGGCTAACCGCGCACGGCAGGAATCGACATCAGAGCATTGCTTCCCGGGCGCGCTGCGCTTTCCCGGCCACACTGCACCCAGCAATACCCAGATAACCACTGGTTATCATCCATGCGAAGATGCGTCCGGCATCCCCGTTAAAATTGGCAGATGACTGAATTTACTCCCGTCGGCAGCCGCTTCCACGCGCTGTCGTCCCCATTCCCGATGAAACGTGGCGGCAGCCTGATTGGCGCCCATGTCGCTTACGAAACCTGGGGCACGCTGGCCGCTGACGCCAGCAACGCCATCCTGATCGTCACCGGCCTCTCGCCGGATGCCCACGCCGCCAGCAATGCCGACAACCCGGCCACCGGCTGGTGGGAGCCGATGCTTGGCCCCGGCAAGCCGATTGATACCGACCGCTGGTTCGTCATCTGCGTCAACTCGCTGGGCAGCTGCAAAGGCTCTACTGGCCCTGCCTCGCTTGACCCGGCAACCGGCAAGACCTATCGACTGTCCTTCCCCGAGTTGTCGATCGAAGACGTGGCCAATGCCGCCGCCGAAGTCGTGCGCGCGCTCGGCATCACCCAGCTGGCCTGTCTGATCGGCAATTCGATGGGCGGCATGACCGCGCTCGCCGTGTTGCTGCAGCACCCCGGCATTGCCCGTACCCACATCAACATTTCCGGCAGCGCCCGCGCCCTGCCGTTCTCCATTGCCATCCGCTCGCTGCAGCGCGAGGCCATCCGCCTCGACCCGGCATGGAACAACGGCGACTACGACGAACTGCACTACCCCGAGTCGGGCATGCGTATGGCGCGCAAGCTCGGTGTCATCACCTATCGCTCGGCGCTGGAATGGGATGGTCGCTTTGGCCGGGTGCGGCTGGATTCGGACCAGACCGACGAAGACCCGTTCGGCCTCGAATTCCAGGTGGAAAGCTACCTGGAAGGACACGCACGCCGCTTCGTACGCCACTTCGATCCCAACTGCTATCTCTACCTCGGCCGCTCCATGGACTGGTTCGACCTGGCCGAGTACGCCGATGGTGATGTGCTGGCCGGGCTCGCCACAATCCGCGTTGAACGTGCGCTCGCCATCGGCGCCAATACCGACATCCTGTTCCCGGTGGAACAACAGCAACAGATCGCCGACGGCCTGCGCGCAGGCGGCGCCGATACCCGGTTCATCGGCATGGATTCACCACAAGGCCACGATGCCTTCCTGGTCGATTACGACCGCTTCGGCCCGGCCGTCGCCCAGTTCCTGCAGACGCTGCCGACAGCTGCATAAATGACACGCTGACCACAGATGCAGGCAGCCACCGATGGCTGCCTGCATTCACAGCATCAGATGCTGACACCTCCGACAACAGGAGGTTACCCATGCCTGTCTTGCTGCTGATTCTGCTGGTCTTCCTGGGTAACACGCTCAACAGCGCACACGCTGCCGCACCGCCACTGATGCTGGCCGGCTCCTGGCAGGATGGCCCGGATGTATCGCACTACCTGGTCAGTGAGAAGCTCGACGGGGTGCGCGCCCGCTGGGATGGTCATGCGCTGTGGACGCGTGCCGGCCACCGCATTCCGTCGCCGGCATGGTTCACCCAAGGCTGGCCCAAGCAGCTGATCGACGGTGAACTGTGGATGGCGCGGGGGCAGTTTGAAGCCACCAGTGCATTGATCCGCAGCAGCCCGGCCGATGAACCGCAGTGGCGCAGGCTGCGCTTCATGGCCTTCGACCTGCCTGATGCAAGCGGCGGCTTCGCCCAACGCCATGCCCAGCTGAGCCGGATCATCGCCAATCAAGCCAATCCCCACTTACTCGCCATCGAACAGCAGCGCCTGCCCGACACTGCAAGCCTGCATCGCCACGTTCGCGCGATTGTCAAAGCCGGCGGTGAAGGCCTGATGCTGCACCATCAGGACAATCCGTATAGCGACGGCCGCAGCACTGGCCTGCTCAAACTCAAGCTTCATGATGACGCCGAAGCCCATGTAATCGGCTACGCGCCGGGCAAGGGCAAGTACACCGGCATGGTTGGCGCGCTGCTGATGCGTACCGACAGTGGGGCCCAGTTCCGCATTGGCAGCGGCCTCAGTGATGCACAGCGCGCACATCCCCCCGCCATCGGCAGCCGCGTTACCTATCGCTACAACGGGCTGACCGTACACGGCCTGCCACGCTTCCCACGTTTCCTGCGAGTTCGCGCGGGGGCGGGGGGCGGCGGGGGGGGGGGGCGGGGGCGGGGGGGGGGGGGGGGGGGGGGGGGGGGGGGGGGGGGGGGGGGGGGGGGGGGGGGGGGGGGGGGG
>NZ_JBRREF010000115.1:0-13437 GCF_056760135.1 Stenotrophomonas sp. STEN023
GCAGGAAGCCAATGATCTGCTCTTCGGAAAAGCGCTTCTTCATGTCCAATCTCCGTCTCGTTGGGGATTGAACTCCAAATCGCCGCGCTACTCAAAATCGGGGGAACGTCGTCCCCTCCATAGATGCAGGAGATTCCCTAAATTCCGATCCAACTTCAGCTCTCAAAATTTTCCTTGCGAGCCTCAAATCTTGACGGACGAAAATCGACACCCGCGGAATTCCACCCTGAATTGGTACTGCAATCTGCGTAACGTCCAGCCCGTGAAACACCTCCTCCACACAATAGCGGGAGAACTCTTCATCGGCGCCGCAGCCCTTAGTATTGTGCTTTTTGAAATAGGGATTTTCTGGAAATTCAGACCGAACGCCATAGTCGCCAGGCACCCACATACCGTCGTACCGGCAGCGCAGGAAACCTTGAAGCATATTTTCGAAGTCAACATTCGGGCGCATTTTTCGTCCCGCGTCAGGGAGGATCGACTCTTCAGGTTTTCCGGAGTTCTTAGCAGACGACAATGAACCATCAGGAGCTCCGATCGAAGCACCCCCTGGCATTCCGACCTGCGTACTGGCCTGTCCGTCGTCAATCCCATCCTTAGAATCGGGATCAATAATTGAAGCTCTCAACGAATCAGAAGAAGCTTCACGCTTGTTTTCAACTTCGGCCGTTTGATCCATGGACGCCACGCCCGAGTTGTCTCTGCAGCCGAGCAAAGATGCAATCAACAGCGGCAGAATCATTAGCTTTGTCATTGCTTTATCCCGAAAATCCAACGAGTCTTTTCTTCTTCATATCCTCAAAATTCCATTTAGGGAGCTCGTGCTTGTAGCTACTTGGCCCAACAAACGATTTCTTACTCGCATGCACGGTAATCGTGCCCGGGCAGTTGAACGTGATGTTCCCGCTCTCGATGGTCACGCTGGCGCCACCGCTCGTTGCGATGTGAATCGTCTTGCCTGCAGCAAGCTCCACCACACCCTGTGCGCTGGCAGCGCGTAGCGCCTGCCTTGATTGCAGGCGAACTTCGTCCTGCTGGGCCTGTACGTTCAATTCACCGGTGCCGGCCACCAAACTCAATGCATTGCCATCGCCCGCGCTGCCCTCAACCGCACACGCCAACATGCCAATGGCTTGCCCGGCATGCAGACGCGCATTGCCCATCACCGCGGTATCGCTATCTCCGCCACTGGCCAGCAGCAGACCTTCGCCTACCGACCAGTGCAATGCCTGCCCTGCGACGTGCACGATGCCTGCTGGCGCGGCAAAGCCCAGCAGCGGGTCGCCGCTGTGGGGGACGCGGTCATTCCCCGCTGTTGCCTTGCGCTGCGCAGCTTCGCCGCTTGCAGCATCGAACTCAGCGCCTGCGACCGTGGTCTTAGCGCTGGCCAGCATTGCAGCCAGCGGCGCCTGATCCGGCACGAGGCTGGAGCTGTCCTTGCTGCGTGCGCCTTCCTTCATTACCAACGTGCTGGTCAGGTGGGTGCGTGCGGCTTGGTTGAAACTTGTGCTCAAGCTTTGCAGCTGGTTGAGCAAGGCCGCTGGTTGCACCACTTCGCCGGCAGGGCTGCTGCTGCGATGCGCATAGGCGCTGAACCAGGCACCGGAGCTGGCGCGTACTGCACCCCAGGCGTCGCTGCGCAGTTCAAACCCTGTGCCACGCAGGCTGCCGAGGAAGTTATCGGCTTGGTGGCGCAGGTGACCGAGGCTCAGCTGCGAGGTCTCCTGGCTACTGGCCAGCTGCACGCGCAGCTGTTGGTCGCTGTCGTCGAACAGGAGGTGATTACTGCCTTGGCCACCTTCCCATTCGCGTGAGCGGATGCCCCAGACTGCGCCGGGATTGCGATGTGCTTCGTCGCCTGCGCCCGCTGCGTGCCACGCCGGGGCGTGGCCGCCACTCAGGTTGGCTTGTGCGCTGGCGGCGCCATCCCGGGCTTGTGCGTAGGCGCTGCGGTCTTCACTGGCACTGGCGCCCGCCGGCGTCGGTGCAACACCCGCTTCGCCGCGGCCGTTGTACAGCGCACCCAGGACGATGGGCCGATCGATATCGCCATCGAGGAAGCCGACCAACACTTCCTGGCCTACACGCGGCAGGAACTGTGCGCCAACGCCGGGGCCAGCGTAACGCTGGGCGACGCGCAGCCAGGTGGTGTCGGCCTCGCCATTCTGGAAATGGAAGCAGACGCGGATCCGGCCCATGCTGTCGGCGTGGACGTCCTGGCCCTTGCCGCCATGCGAGGCAACCACGCGTGCGGTCTGGTAGCCCGGCGCGGTCGGGCGCGGGTTGAGCCGCTGGCCGGTTCCATCCACCAATGCAGGCCGCCATGGCATTGCATGCTCGGTGGCCTTGAAGCGGTTGGCGTAGCCCACTTTCTCGGCTTGTTGCCATAGCGCTGCGTCCGCTGTACCTAAGGGCGCTTTGCCCAGCGCGTCGTCCATTGCGTGGCGAACATCGGTGGGCAGGTTGTTGATGCCGGCGTGTTCCACTTCGGTCAGCAACAATTCTGGTGCTGATTTAAACGGGGCCTGCACTACCTGCAGCCAAGTACCGGATTGGAAACCGCGCACTGTGCTCTGGCCAAGCCAGGTGCGGTCGTGCACTTCATGCGACTGTGCCTGCAACCTTGCGTACCACGCTGCCGTGGCGGCGTTGCTGAAAGCGTAGGCGCCGACCGGGTCGTAGTTCTCGCGCTGCGATTGCTCACCGCCGCCATCCATCGGCAGTTGCGCGGTGATGCCACGCACGGAGCGGTAATCGTCGCTGAGCAGGCTGATGCGGGTACTGCCCAAGGCACGGCTTCTGCCCAGGGTCTGGATGCTGTCGCTCGACTCGGTGGCATCACTGCGATGGAAGCGCACGCCAACCTTGGCGCTGGCCGCATCCTCGGGGAGCGTCTGGCTGTCGGCGAAGATCTCCATGCTGTTGCCGCACGGTGCTTGCTCGTTCTGGTACAGCCGCCAACCCAAGCCTTCCTCGGCCAGCAGCCGTTGCAGGAAATCGAGGTCACTTTCGCGGTACTGCACGCAGTAGCTGTGCACGCGCGATGCAATAAACTCATCGCAGCCTTCGGCCCAGCGCCAGTTGGCCAGATCCGGATAATCCTGCAGCACAGCGTCCACAATCTGCCGCACATTGCTGTCCTGGAAAACCCGGCTATGGCGCGCGTGCTGCAACCACCAGGTCCAGGAATGGAGTGACAGGCGGTAGCGCACCAATCCGCCATCACTGCCCATGCGCTGCGCCGATGCAATCAAACCACTGCGTCGCTGTTCGCCACCATCCGCGTTGCGGATCAGCAACGCTGCCTGCTTGGCGAGCAATGCATCCAGATCGATGTACTGATCAGTGGAAAGTACGTCCACTTCGGTCGATGCGTGTGCGGACAAGGCATCACGCCCCCACCAGCGCTCGACCACATTGCTGCCAAGTTCGGCGCACTGCACTTGGTACTGACGCTGCGCATTGCCCAGCACAGCGACCTGTGCCAGAAGGTTATTCAGCTTATCCATGCCTATTCCAGATGTGATGACCGTCTGCAATCTGCAGACACCAATCGGATTCCTTTCGCGGAATTTACCAGAAGTCGTCGCAACAGGTTTTCACAACCCAGGCATTGCGCTTTGAACAAAGCGCATGACGCCGTGCACGGCAACTGTCACCTTGAATGCGCAAAAACTGTCTTGTTTCAGCGCTTACTGCTTGCGTTGCGACGCCGGACGGCTGATTCAACAGGCACGCTGCACGGCCTTGAAGCAATTGATAATTGAGATTCTTCTTGAATGTCCGAACATGCGGCAGATATACCCGCAGTAGCGCAGTCCGGACAGCGCTACTGCGCAGATAACGCAGCGCCAGCCAATTTGAGCGATGATCGGTCACCGTTTATCCGGATTCAGCCGTACCCAGCACTTCACCTACCCGCGTTGCCCTGCACTACCACCGAGCCAAGGACCCGCCACATGCAGTGGATTGATGATCTTGAAGTGGATGCCTGGAATACCGTGATTGAAGAACTTGTCTGGCACCTGCGCAACGGCCGCACCCCGACTGCGATCACCCGTCAGCTATTGCCTGATCGGGGAATTGAATTCCGCTTCAACGGCGTGGACCCAGCATTTCTGCCGGTGCCAGACGAAGCCTTTGAAACGCACTGGAAGGACGCCATCACCATCATCGCGCGCTTCCCGCAGCTCAATGCGCTGCGTTTTCGTTGCAATGCTTGATCTGCGCTGCTGATCAGCGCGAAGGATTGATAGCGGAAATGACGTAGCCCGGGTAAGCGAAGCGCACCCGGGAACAAGGATTTCGTGGTCTTTCAGATCGCCAAAGGCCCGCGGGGGTGCTGCCCTTATCCGGGCTACGACTGCAAACCAGAGATGCCTGCGCGTTGAGTTTCTTGCGAAGAACACCTCCCCAACCCTCCCCTTCGCTGCGCGAAAGGGAGGGGGCGAAGCGGTAGTGCCGAGCCATGCTCGGCAGAGGCTCTCCTGGTAGTGCCCCAGCCGAGCATGGCTCGGCTCCACATATTCAAACGCCGCCCCCTGCACCTTCGGTGCAAGGGAGGTAGCTTGTCAGACCAGGTCTGGATGACGATCGATCAGTGCCTGCTTGCGCCGCTCAAGGTCGGCAAGCTTGTCCTGCATATCGTTGATCTCAACATCCAGGCCATCAACGCTGGCCTCGATATGGTCGTACTGCTCCTGCAGCAGCTCGCGCGCTTCGCGGCGGCTGCCTGCGTTCGGCGTGTCGCCACGCATCGGCTTGTTGGCCGTCTCATGCATGAAGTACGCGGTTACCAGACCAATCAACGCCACCACCATCAGGTAGTAGGCCGGCATCATCAGGTCACCCGTGGTTTCCACCAGCCACGCTGCAAGGGTCGGCGTCACGCCGGCAATGATCACCGAGATATTGAACGCGCTGGCCAATGCGCTGTAGCGCACACGCGTTGGGAACATCGCCGGCAGGGTTGAGGCCATCACACCAATCAGGCAGTTCAACAACACCGCCAGCAACAACAAACCAACGAAGATCCAACCGGTATTGCCGCTGGTGATCAGGTGGAACGCCGGGAACGCGGCAATCAGCAAACCAATACTACCTGCGGCGATGAACGGCCGGCGGCCAATACGGTCACTGGCCATGCCGACAAATGGCTGCACGAACAGCATGCCCACCATCACCACGATGATGATCAGCACACCATGGTCCTCGGAGTAATGCAGGTTATGCGACAGGTAGGTGGGCATGTACGTCAGCAGCATGTAGTAGGTGACGTTGGTGACCAGCACGATGCCCACACAGACCAGCAACGAGCGCCAATATTTGGTCACGATCTCCTTGAAGGAGATACGCGGCGCGCTGCCGACGGCATCCTGGTCTTCCTTCTCCATGCGCTCCAGCTGCTCGGTGAAAGCTGGGGTTTCCTCCGCTGCGTGGCGCAGGTACAGGCCAATCAAGCCCAGGGGCGCAGCGAGGAAGAACGGAATACGCCAGCCCCACTCAAGGAACTGCGCTTCGCCAACGATGCTGCTCAGCAATACCACCACGCCGGCACCGGAAACAAAGCCAATGATCGAGCCAAAATCCAACCAGCTGCTGAGGAAACCACGGCGCCGGTCCGGCGCGAACTCGGCAACGAATACCGCAGCACCGGTGTACTCACCACCAACGGAGAAACCCTGCGCCAACTTGCACAGCAGCAACAGGATCGGTGCGAGTATTCCGATGCTTTCATACGATGGAATCAAGCCGATGCAGAAGGTACTGACCGCCATCAGGATGATGGTTGCCGACAGCACTTTCTGCCGGCCGAATTTGTCCCCCATGACCCCAAAGAACACGCCGCCCAGCGGACGCACCAGGAACGGCACCGAGAACGTTGCAAGCGCGGCAATGGTCTGCACGCTGGGCGACGCTTCCGGGAAAAACACCTTGCCCAAGGCATAGGCGACAAAGCCATACACACCAAAGTCGAACCACTCCATCGCATTACCCAACGCGGCGGCGGTGACTGCTTTCTTTACTTTTGCCTTATCGATGACGGTAATGTCTTCGATTTGCAGCGGCTCATTGCGGATAGTGGATTCACCTGTAGACATGACAGGACCAGTCCTCCCGTTACTGAGTTGATTGCGTGCTTGGCCTTGGCTTGCATGAGTTCGCGCAGGCCGTAATGCGCACGAAGGAATGCCCCGCGGCAAGGCCACGGGAACGGTCAGGGACAGAAAAAACCGGGATCATCCCGGTAAAGGCGCAGTGCCGGCTGTCCAAGCATCAACAGGCAGGGTGCCTGTGCGTAATCGCTGAATGATGCTGAGCCCGAGCATTCTACGCGAACAGCTGTTAAGGCATGTTAAAGGCGCGTCTACAGCGTTTCTCGTGCAGACGCGCAATGCAGCGTGCTTCAGCGATGAATGCGCCAAAACATGCGCGTTAGCAGCACGATAAGCCCAGTTACCGCGCAGCCAACTGCGTAGCAAACGATATCGCCCCACGAGAACGTATTACCTATCACCGTATACATCACATCGCCACGCACGTAGCCAAGCCGTTCGGCGATATGGAAGTACTGTGCAAACTCGATGCCGCAGGCGAACACGAACACAAACAGCAGGACCAGGTAATCATTGATGCGCAGCACGCTGCGGAGCATTGCGTAAAGCAGGATCACCACCAACACATCACCGAGGTAGGCACGTATCCACGACACATGCGGCAGGCGTGTAGCGATGATCACCTCAACAACGAACACCAGAACCGCCAGCAGCACATGCCAGCCGCTGATTGCGAACAGACCGCTTCGCTTCGCGGTGAGTTGCACAGCATCAGCGCCAGTTTGCATTGGCGCCCCAGAACTCCACGGCGCGCGCGTAAGCGGCACGGTCAATCGGCACACCGGAGCCGCCTTCTTCAACGCCCAAGGCATTACGCATCATGGTGATGGGTGCCATCGGAATCTCTTCGGCCGTCGCGGTGTACAGGCAACCCACCACACCCCAATCGGCGTCGATGGGTGAACCTTCTTTCTGCAGCTGCTCGCGGCTGTAGAGGATGACCACCAGATACTCGGCCACGGCCGGCTCCACGCCTTCAAACCATCGCACCAGCACCGGCAACTCCTCGCGGCTGCGTGCCTCGTAACTCGAACGCAGCAGGTGCCGGTTCTGCTCGTTGACCGGCACGGTCAGGCAGCGTGTGCTGGTCCAGTTCCTGTAGACATGCAGTTTGCAGAATGGCGCATAGCCATCGAGCACCTTGTCGGCAGCATGCGCATTCAAGTACTGCTCGAATTCCTCGGCGCTGCAGTCCTGGATGGTATTGGCGCGCGGCGTGCGCGGGAACAGGCGGGTACGTGCAAACGGCGTCAGGTAGATGGACATCATCGCTTCCAGCAAAGGATGGCGACATTGTCGGCGATCGGTGCGAAGACCGGAACTGTTGCGTCTACGCGCACCGCTAGCAGTGCGCGTTCCTCATCCGGCTCAGGCCTGCGCCTGCGCCTGTGCCTCGTGTTCGGCCACATCCATCGACGGTGTGCGCCAACCGGAGTTCACGCCCCATAGATAGAACACGACACCAATTGCTGCCACCAGCAGCAGATCCCAGCCATAGCTCAGGTAGCCAGCGCCGCCGAAGGCGGTACTGCCCGCCCACGACACCAATGCCAACAGTGGCAGGTAGCAGATCAGCCACATCGCACCTTTCAGCTGGCGCGAGAAATCATGCCAACCAATCTTGCGCTGGTAGTAGATGTACACCGGCAAGGCCACAACCATCAGCAGGATGATTTCGCCGGTCAGCGGCCAGCGTGCCCAGTACAGCAGTTCGGTGGCCATCACGAAGGCCACGCCCGCCAGTATCGGCAGCGCTACTACCCGCAATGGGCGATGCAGGTTCGGCGCGGTGCGGCGCAGCGACATCACGCTGATCGGCCCGGTCATATAGGAGATTACGGTGGCCACCGAAATTACCGCCGCCAGCGTGCCCCAGCCACGGAAGAAGAACAGGAACAGGAAGGACACTGCCAGGTTCAGCCACATCGCCGGCCGTGGCACGCCCCAGCGCGGGTGGATGTTGCCCAGCACCTTGGGCGCGGTGCCGTTCTGCTGCATGCCGTAGATCATGCGCGCAGTGGTTGCGGTGTAAGTCATGCCGGTGCCGCTGGGGCTGACGAAAGCATCCACGTACAACAGCATCGCCAGCCAATGCAGGTTGAGGATCAAGGCCAACTGGGCGAAGGGTGAACGGAAATCGATGCCATGCCAACCGTGTTCGGCCAGCATCTGACTTGGCACCGCACCGATATATGCCACCTGCAGCAACACGTAGATCACCGCTGCGAGCAGGATGGAACCGACCACGGCGAAGGGAATGCTGCGGCCGGGATTACGCGCTTCGCCAGCCAGGTTCACCGGGCTCTGGAAACCGTTGAAGCTGAAAACAATGCCGGCGGTAGCAATGGCAGTAAGGATGGCGGAGAAATCCAGGATCGGCGTGCCCGGCCCTTTCAATCCAACCGAGAAATTCTCGCTGTGGAAGCCACTGGCGATCAAGGCCACGCCGGTCAGCGCCGGCACGACCAGCTTGAAAATGGTGATGGCGCTGTTGGAGTGCGCAAACAGCTTCACGCTCCAGAAGTTGATCAGGAAATAGACGACCACCAGCACCGCGGCGATCAGCAGGCCGGCATGGCTGAGTTCGCCCATTCCACCGGGCTGCTGCACGTACATGTCCTGCGCCCACTGCCATGGCCACGATGCCATGTACTGCACAGACGCTTCCGCCTCGACCGGGATCACCGAGACGATGGCGATCCAGTTGGCCCAGGCGGCAATGAAGCCGACCAGTGAACCGTGCGAGTAATGGCTGTAGCGGACCATGCCGCCGGATTCGGGAAACATCGCACCGAGCTCGGCATAAGTAAGCGCGATGGTGAGGATGATGGCCGCGCCCAGCACCCAGGCCCAGATCGCGCCGGGCCCAGCCAGGCCAGCGGCGCGCCAGGCCCCGAACAGCCAGCCTGAGCCGATGATGGAGCCCAGGCCGGTGAGCATCAAGGCAATGGGGCCGACGTCGCGGCGGATGGCGCTGGATGCGGTCATGGTGACTTTCCGATTGGGGCGGCGCCGGGGCGGCGTTGGCGACCGATCATCGCAAACCCGACGTTAAGCCGAGCGTCGTTTGCGGTGCCGAGGTGTTGCTGCCAGAACTGGCACAGTCAACGGATTGCTGTAGTTCGCTGACATGCCCAAAGCGGCAAAGCCCGCCCTGCCGCGATCCGGCCATACCTTGCGCCACAGCGCCCCCCCTTCTCCGTGTGCCGCAACACTCCGCCCCCTCCCTTGCGCCGAAGGCGTAGGGGAGGGCTGGGGAGGGGTGCTCTGTGCGGGAAGCTCAACTTTCAAGCGGTTCTGGCTTTCCACCTTTGATTCTGCGTTCGAGCGAAGTGCTGGAGATCAAGAGCCAAGAGCCAAGAGCAAAGGCCAAAGCACCCCTCCCCAACCCTCCCCTTGCCTACGGCAAAGGGAGGGGGCACAAGCTGCATCCTTCATCGGCGGCGAGCGGGTCCGCCCCAACCCTTGCGCCGTAGGCGTAGGGGAGGGCTGGGGAGGGGTGCTCTGCGCGGGAAGCTCAACTTTCACCCGTAGCTGACCGCAGCGCATCACGATGAACTCCCCCTCAACGCACACATGGCTACGACGCAACTCCGACAACCGCGCGCCGACAGTAGCTGCACGTCTGCACAGATAGCTGCCATGTCACCGACCGAAACCCTCAGCAAGGTCCCTGCCCTCACCCTGGGTTTCTGGGCCATCAAGATCCTCGCCACCACCTTGGGAGAAGTGGGCGGCGATGCCGTCACCATGTCGATGAACCTGGGTTACCTGATCGGCACGGCACTGTTTGCCACCGTGTTCGCGCTCGCGGTATTCACGCAGATCCGCTCACCCAACTTCCGCCCTTGGGTTTACTGGTTCGCCATCATCGCCAGTACCACCGTTGGCACCACGCTGGCCGACTACGTGGATCGCTCGCTGGGCATCGGCTATACAGGCGGCACTACGCTGTTGCTCGCCTTGCTCTTGATTACCCTGTTCGTCTGGAAGCGCAGCACCGGCAGCATCTCGGTCACCCAGATCAACTCACCACACAGCGAGTTGTTCTATTGGCTGGCCATCACCTTCTCCCAAACTCTGGGCACCGCCTTGGGCGATTGGGCCGCAGATACCCAGGGGCTCGGCTATAGCGGTGGCATCGCCTTGTTTGGCGGGCTGCTGGTCATGGTGGCGGCGCTGTACTTCTGCACCCGCATCTCCCGCACCACCTTGTTCTGGACGGCCTTCATCCTGACGCGGCCACTGGGCGCCGTGGTTGGCGACTTCCTCGACAAGCCCCTGGACCACGGCGGGTTGGCGCTGAGTCGTTATGCAGGCACCGCCGTGCTGTTACTGGCAATCATTGCCTGCATCACCCTGTTGCCGCAGCGCCCGGCCTACCGCTCGCATTGAGAATGCACCTACTTCCCCAAGTCTCGGCTGAAACAATTGCACATCCATCTTGATAGAGAGATATAATTACCCGCATCCCGTCAGACACGGCCGCTTCCGATGACCGCGCTCAGCTTCGAGTTCTACCCGCCCAAGACCGATGACCAGCGCGCCCAGCTGGACCGTACCGCCGCCAAGCTCAAGAGCCATGCGCCGGAATACGTGTCGTGCACCTTCGGTGCCGGTGGCTCGACCCTGAGCTATACCTCCGAGACCGTGCGCCACCTCAACCAGCACCACGGCCTGCAGGCGGCGCCGCACCTGTCCTGCGTCGGCGGCACGCGTGAAGAGATCCGTGAGCTGCTCAAGCTCTACCGCGCCATCGGGGTGAAGCGCATCGTCGCCCTGCGTGGCGACCTGCCCTCGGGCATGGGCTTCCCCGGTGACCTGCGCTATGCGTCCGAACTCATCGCCTTCATCCGCGCCGAGCACGGCGATGCCTTCCGTATCGAAGTGGGCGCCTATCCGGAAACCCATCCGCAAGCCAGCGACGCACTCACCGACCTGCGCCACTTCAAGACCAAGATCGATGCCGGTGCCGATGCCGCCATCACCCAGTACTTCTACAACGCCGACGCCTATTTCCACTTCGTCGATGCGGCACGCAAGCTGGGCGTGGAGGTGCCGATCATTCCCGGCATCATGCCGATCTCCAACTTCAGCCAGCTGCGCCGTTTCTCCGAGCAGTGTGGTGCAGAGATTCCGCGCTGGGTCAGCAAGCGCATGCAGGCCTATGGCGATGACGCCGAAGCTGTGCGTGAGTTCGGCGCCGACGTCGTCGGCGGACTGTGCGAGCGACTGATCGCAGGTGGCGCACCGTCGCTGCACTTCTACACGCTGAATCTGGCCAAGCCGACCAATGCCGTGCTGGAGCGCATCGGCCGCAGCTGAGGCTTCGTCACTTCCTGCGCGCACGGCCAACCGCTACCCTTGGCCGATGCGCCTGCTGTTACTCCTGTTGCTGACCTGCTCCGCCCTGGCGGCGTTCAATGCGCGCGCGCAACAGATCAACCGCTGCACCAATGCACAGGGTCAAACCGTCTACGGCGACAAGCCCTGCGAAGTGATGGGCGCACGCGCACGCCTGCTGCCCAATCCGCGCGCGGTCGGCGGCAGTGGCTTGTACCGCGACAGCTGCGCACGGCGGCTCAGTGAACTGGTCGCGCAGATCCAATCGGCGGCCGATGCGCGCGATCCCAATCGACTATCCGGTATCTATCTGTGGAGCGGGCTTTCCAACGCCGCCGCCACCCGGGTCATGGACAGGCTGGATGAGATCGTGCAGCGGCCCTTGATCGACATCGCGCCGGTATTCCCCGAAGAGCCGGCGTATGTTCCCGAGCCGACCGAGCCGTTCACCTATACCGACGGCACACCGGTTGATCACACGCAGGCAAGCACCACCTATCCCGAAGTGCACGTCATCAGCAACGCTCCAACTGGCCCACGGCGCCCCATCGCGCTGCGACTGGAGCAGACCTTGCCGCGCAGCGCCACGCCAACGCGGACCATCCTGCACCTGCGCCGCCAATACAACTGCTTCTGGATCACGCTGTAAGCGCGCTACGCCTTCAGCTGCTCAGGCCTGCGGCCATAGCGAACGAATCGCGGCCACACCCAAGGCGCCATGCTGGCGCGCGATCTCGACATCAGCAGCCGCCATCCCGCCGATTGCATAGATCGGCAGCGATACGCGCTCGCGCAGTTCGACGAATGCATCCCAGCCAAGACCCGCGGCCTCTGGATGGGTGGCGGTTGCCTGCACTGGCCCCAACACTGCGAAATCACAACCCAGTTGCTGTGCCGCCTGCAGCTGTGCAAGGTCGTGGCAGGACGCGGCTACCAGCGATGTCTCCGGCAACGGCCGCGCCTGCAGCTGCACCACCTGCTCGCTGCCCAGGTGCACGCCAACGCCCAGCACCTTTGCCAGGGCGATGTCGCGGTTGATCAGCACTTCAACCTGTTTGCCGAAGCGCTCAACCACGGTTCTGGCCAAGGCCTCGCGGTTCGGCGCCAGAGGCGTGCGCAGCTGGATGCGACGGATGCCACCGGCAATGGCGGCCTCGATCGACGCCAGCCAAGCCTCGTCGCCGTCGGTCGGCTCCGGGGTGATCAGGTAGTGGCAGGGTTGGCGCAACGCCGCCACCACCGGCAGATCGGCCGGCGGCATCGAATAGCGCGACAGCTTGTCCGGGGTAACCCAGGTGATGGCCTGGCCTTCGCGGCCACGCGCCGTGCCTTTCCAGTGGCGCACGCGGCGCACTTCCAGGCGCAGGCGCTTGTCCGGGTAGATCTGCGGCACGTCCATAACCCACTCGCCGATCTCGGCCTCGATGCCGAGTTCCTCGCGCAGTTCACGTACCAGCGCCTGCTCCGAGGTCTCGCCCGGCTCACGCTTGCCGCCGGGAAATTCCCAGAGGCCGGCCATATCGCTATCGCCGGTACGCCGGTTGAGCAGGATGCGGCCACGCGCGTCGGTGATGACGGCGGCCACGACGTGGATCGAGCGTGAAGGGGATGTCATGCCTTGAGCATGCCGAAAACAGGGCTGTTGGTGCAATCGTTCACTGCGATGCATCCATACCGGAACGGCGCCATGTTGTAGGAGCAGCGTCAGCCGCGAAGCAGATGCACCAACAGAGTGCAGAGATGGCTGGCCCGGCAGGATTCCCAGTTTCGCGGCTGACGCCGCTCCTACAAGGTGTGCACCTGTAGTGCCGAGCCATGCTCGGCAGGGGCTTTACCGGCAATGCGTCGGACAGGTCATCAGCTTCGCGGCTTACGCCGCTCCTACAAAAGCCAGGCTGACTGTAGTGGGGGGGGGGCGGGGGGGGGCGGCGGGGCGCCGGGGCGGGCGCCCGGCCCCCCGCCGCGGGGGCGCCCCCCG
>NZ_JBRREF010000116.1:0-12706 GCF_056760135.1 Stenotrophomonas sp. STEN023
TGTTCACCCCGGGGGGGGTTTTTTTTTTTTTTTTTGGGGGGGGGGCTTTCCGCGGCTAAGTTGTTTAGGCTTCTTTTTGTCTGCTGGGTGGCTTCCGCCCCCCCCACAACCTGAAGCATAGAGCGCCCTCACCCCAACCCCTCTCCCGTACACGGGAGAGGGGCTTCAAGCTGCCGCTGGGGCGCTTCCTCAGCGCCCCAGCTGCGACAGCGGCAGGGCGCGGAACTCCTTCACCGTGCGCAGCACGAAGCTGGAGTTGACGTCGGCCACGCCGGCTGCGTTGAGCAGCTTGTCGAGCAGGAATTCCGAGAAGTGATCCAGGTCGCGTACGTAGACCTGCAGCAGATAGTCCATGTCGCCAGTCAGTGCATGGCAGGCCACCACTTCGTCCCAGAGCTGCACCGCCTGCACGAAGTGATCAATCGCCGCCTGCCCATGCTTGGACAGCTGCACGCGCACGAAGGCCTGCAGGCCCAGCCCGATCGCACGCGGCTCCAGGCGTGCGCCATAACCGGCGATCACCCCCTCCGCTTCCAGCCGCTGCACCCGCCGCAGGCAGGCCGACGCTGACAGATTCACCCGTGCCGCGAGTTCGGCATTGGTGGCGCGGCCATGCTGCTGTATTTCGACCAGAAGCCGCAGATCCGTGCGATCAAGATTCACCGAAGCCATCTTTGTTGCTCCGCAGCATTGAAGTGACGCAACAATATTGCGTTAGAACCGGTTGCCAGCGCAATTACGCACACCTGTTGCGCGGCAGGCTTCCTACCATGCGGTTATCTATTCCCTTCAGGAGCTGCCGCCATGGAAGCCAACCCGCGCCGCGTCGAACACCAGCAGACCGACAAGGGTTACGTGCCGGTCTATACCACCGCCGTGGTGGAGCAGCCCTGGGACGGCTACAGCGCCGACGACCATGCCACCTGGAGCACCTTGTACCAGCGCCAGCGCGAGCTGCTGGTCGGCCGTGCCTGCCAGGAATTCCTCGATGCCCAGGACGAGATGGGCATGAGCGAGCACATGATTCCGCGCTTCGACCAACTCAACGAAGTGCTGGGCGCGGCCACCGGCTGGACCCTGGTGGGCGTGGAAGGCCTGCTGCCCGAGCTCGATTTCTTCGACCACCTGGCCAACCGCCGCTTCCCGGTGACCTGGTGGATCCGCCGCCCGGACCAGATCGATTACATCGCAGAACCCGATCTGTTCCACGACCTGTTCGGGCATGTGCCGCTGCTGATGAACCCGGTGTTCGCCGACTACATGGCCGCTTACGGCCGTGGTGGTGTCAAGGCGCATGCGATCGGCCCGGATGCGCTGCAGAACCTGACCCGCCTGTACTGGTACACGGTGGAGTTCGGCCTGATCAATACCGCCGATGGCCTGCGCATCTACGGCGCCGGCATCGTGTCGTCCAAGGGTGAGTCGCTGTACTCGCTGGAGTCGGCCGCACCGAACCGGATTGGTTTTGATCTGGAGCGGATCATGCGCACCCGCTACCGCATCGATACCTTCCAGAAGAGTTACTTCGTCATCGACGGCTTCGAGCAGTTGATGGCCGCGACCGAGCCGGACTTCACTCCGATCTACGCGCGTCTCGCCGATGCCGAGCATCTGCCGGCGGGCGATGTGCAGGCCGGGGACACGGTATTCCAGCGCGGCAACGGCGAAGGTTGGGCAGACGGCGGCGACGTCTAGGCCAGACCGTTTTACCAGAACAGAAGAAGCCGCCCATGGGCGGCTTCTTTGCATGCACGCCGTAAACCCACCCGGTGCTACGCCGGGTGATTTTGTGGGAGCGGCGTGAGCCGCGAAGCAGATACATCATCAGGTGACAGAGACACTGATGACTTCAGCAACGCAAGCTTCGCGGCTGACGCCGCTCCCACAAAACCCAAAGATCAAATGCGAAAGCCGAGTTGTCACGAAGGTGCGCCACACGCGGCGCCATCGCATCTGACATAAACACGACTTTCCAGTCGGCTTGGTTATCAGCAACTGAAGAATCGCAGGTTCCGGTACCGCCATCGTCGCTTGAGAATGCAAGCCAAGGGATCTCCCGCTGTGTATGTGCGAGCTAGCCGCTCCTGCAGGAGCGATGCCAATCGCCACATCACCAGCGCCCCATCGTTCTTCCCGCATTCGATAGGCCCACGCATGCCCAACCCCCTGCTCTCCCGCCGGCATCTACTGCAAGGTGCCGCCGTGGCGGCGATCGGTCTGCCCACGCTTGCCGCGCTGCTGCGCACACCTGCACGGCAGTTCCGCATCGGTCACCAGAAAGGCTATCTGAGCCTGCTCAAAAGCCGCGGCACCCTGGAGAAGCGGCTGGCACCGCTTGGCGTGCAGCTGACCTGGACCGAGTTCCCGGCCGGGCCAATGCAGCTGGAAGCCCTGAATGCCGGCGCCATCGACTTTGGCGATGTCGGCGAGGCGCCGCCCATTTTTGCCCAGGCTGCAGGCGCATCGCTGGCCTATGTCGCGGCAACGGTGCCGCGGCCGCGCGCCGAAGCGGTCGTGGTGCCCGGGGACTCGCCCATCACCCGTGTCGCCGATCTCAAGGGCAAAAGGATCGCGCTCAACAAGGGCTCCAACGTCCACTATTTCATCGTCAAACTGTTCGAGAAACATGGGCTCGCCTATAGCGATCTGAATCTGGTGTTCCTGCCCGCCGCCGATGCACGCGCCGCCTTCGAGCATGGCGCGGTCGATGCCTGGGTGATCTGGGATCCGCTGCTGGCCGCTGCACAGAAAACACTGGATGTGCGGGTGCTGGTCGACGCACGCGACGTGGTCAGCAACCGCGCCTACTATTTTTCATCGCTGGACTATGCAACCCGTCACGCCGACATCCTTGCGATCGCCGTTGAGGAAATCAACAGGATCGACCAATGGGCGGCGCACAATCGCAGCGCATTGGCGGCCGAGCTGGCCGCCTTGTGGGGACTGTCATTGCCGGTATCCGAGCTGGCGGAGACGCGCACCAGCTACGGCACCGGACCGATCACCCGCGCGATCCTCGCCGAGCAGCAACAGGTTGCCGACAGCTTCTTCGCGCTCAAGTTGATTCCGCGACGGATCAAGGTGCTTGATGCCATCGTCGGCGAGCTCCGCTGATGCGCGGATTCCGTTCGCGGCGGCGCGTGGTCTCGACAGCACCGCGTCAAGCCCAACCATGAGCGCGTCCGCATTCGAGCCGACAACGGTGGTATCGGCCACTACACGAACTCGCCTGGCTGCCAGATTCCTGCGTGCCTTCGGTACGCGGCTATTGCCCTGGCTGTTGCCGAGCGCATTGATCGCCAGCTGGCAGCTCGCTTCCAATCTGGGCTGGCTCAGCGCGCGGGTGCTGCCGGCGCCATGGGATGTGCTCAACGCCATGTGGATGCTGGCCGCATCGGGCGAGCTATGGACACATCTGCGCGTGAGTGGCGCGCGCGCCTTGCTTGGCCTGCTGATCGGTGGTGGTGCCGGGCTCGCGCTCGGACTGCTGACCGGCTCGTTGCGCCTGTTCGAGGCCCTGCTCGACGCTACCCTGCAGATGCTGCGCAACATCCCCGCGCTGGCGCTGATACCACTGGTGATCCTGTGGTTCGGCATCGGCGAGGCGGCCAAGCTGCTGCTGATTTCGGTGGCGGTGTTCTTCCCGATCTACCTCAATACCTTCCACGGCATCCGCAACGTCGATCCGCAGTTGGTCGAGATGGGGCGCAGTTATGGGCTGAGCCGCTGGCAGCTGTACCGCGAGGTGATCTTGCCGGGCGCGCTGTCGTCGATCCTGGTCGGCCTGCGTTTTTCATTGGGATTGATGTGGGTGGTGCTGATAGTCGCCGAAACCATCTCGGCACAGGCCGGCATCGGCTACCTGACGATGAATGCCCGCGAGTTCCTGCAGACCGACATCATACTGGTCGGCATCCTGCTCTACGCCTTGCTGGGCAAGCTCGCCGACCTGTTCGCGCGCGGGCTGGAGCGTCACTGCCTGCGCTGGCATCCCGGCTACCAGAGCGCTGACAGCACATGAGTGAGCAACCACCCACCACCGGTGCACAGCTGCAATTGCACAGCCTGCACAAGCATTACGGCAGGCGCGATGTCCTGCGCAACACCCAGCTCGATATCTGCCCCGGCCAGTTTGTCGCCGTGGTTGGCCGCAGTGGCTGTGGCAAGAGCACGCTGCTGCGGCTGATTGCCGGGCTTGAGCCGGTCAGCACGGGCTCCATCCGCATCGACGGCACGCCATTGAACGGGCTGCACGCGGATATACGCGTCATGTTCCAGGAGCCACGTCTACTGCCATGGCGCAGCGTGCTTGAGAACATCGGTTTGGGCCTGACCGATGACGCCCGCGCACACGCACCGCGGGTATTGGCCCAGGTTGGCCTGGCAGAGCGTGCCGACGAATGGCCGGCGCGTCTTTCTGGCGGGCAACGGCAGCGGGTCGCCCTTGCGCGTGCATTGCTGCACCGCCCACGCCTGCTGTTGCTGGATGAGCCACTGGGCGCGCTGGATGCGCTTACCCGCATCGAGATGCATCAGCTGATTGAAAGTCTCTGGCAGCTGCACGGCTTTACCGCCCTGCTGGTCACCCATGACGCGCAGGAAGCCGTGATGCTGGCCGACAGGGTGATCCTGATCGAAGACGGCTGCATCGCGCTTGATGAAGCCGTTGCACTGCCACGTCCACGTGTACCAGGTGACCCCGCCTGCGCGGCTATCGAGCAGCGCATCCTGCAACGCGTATTGCAGCACCCGGCGCCAGCCGATCAGCAGCGTGCTGAAGCCTGAGCTGCGTCGCCAGCGCTGCACGCAGGCAGCGCCCTCGCATGCACACGTCGAATGCAATGCACTTCGGTAAGCGCGATATAGCCTGCATGCCTCAGGCACAGCCGGCATCAGCAGTTGCCAATGGCTACTTTGTCGCCTGGGGCGAGAGCTCACAGACTGCTGATGTCAGCCCAAGCAGGAGTCCCGATGAATGCCATCCGTTTTTCAACAGCACCCGCACAGGGCGACCAGGACGCCACACTGGACATCGTCAAGGTCGCCGGCAACATCGGTGCCGAAGTACGCGGCCTGCGACTCTCAGCCGCATTGAGCACAGCTCAGGCTGCCGCCATCAAGGCCGCATTGCTCGAGCACAAGGTGCTGTTCTTCCGCGACCAGCAGCACCTGGACGATGCGCAACAACAAGCCTTTGCCCGTCTCTGGGGACCACTGGTTGCGCACCCCACGGTGCCGTCGAAGGAAGGCACGCAGCTACTGGAGCTCGACTCCCGTCATGGTGGCCGTGCCAACTCCTGGCATACCGACGTGACCTTCGAAGTCGCCTATCCGCAGGTGTCGATCCTGCGCGCGGTGGTGATCCCGCCCTATGGTGGCGACACGGTCTGGGCCAATACGGTGGCTGCCTATGAACGACTGCCCGCCGAACTGAAGTCGCTGGCCGAGCGCTTGCGCGCGGTGCACGGCAACGACTTCGACTATGCGGCCACGCTGCTGCCTGCCGACAGCAGCGATGAGCGCCTCAAGCGCTACAAGGAAGTATTCGTGCGCCGGTTGTACGAAGCCGAGCACCCGGTGGTGCGCGTGCATCCGCAGACCGGCGAACGCAGCCTGGTGCTTGGCCATTTCGTGAAGCGCCTGCTCGGCCATTCAAGCACCGACTCTGCACACCTGCTGAGTCTGCTGGAAGGCCACGTGCATCGGCTGGAGAACACCGTGCGCTGGCGCTGGACGCAGGGCGATGTGGCGATCTGGGACAACCGTGCCACCCAGCATTACGCCATCAATGACTATGGCGACCAGCATCGGCTGGTACGCCGGGTCACGGTCGCCGGTGACATTCCCTATGGCGTGGATGGCAGGCACAGCGTGGATCTCACCGCGCCGGCGGTGCGGGCCGCGGAGGCCGCGGCCTGAGCCGAGCCCAACACGGGTCGAGCGTCGCAGCGCTGCCCGCCTTGGCCGCCCCTGCGCGCCGGCTCACTGCAGCGGCTTGACCGCTGCAGTCTTGGCGACCCGCCGACCGCCGTACTTGCGGTCCAGGTAGACGCCAACCAGCACCGCCACCAGCAACGGCGCCGCCCACGGGAACAACTCAATCAGCAGCGCCGGCACCGTGGTGTGGCTGTGCAGCCACTGCCACAGCGGACGCATGCCGATGCCGAGGAAGGCCACGTGGGTGGCGATGCCGGCACCCAGGATCGACTGGTAGTGCTGGCGGAATGCCCAGTCCGGACGCGACGGGCCACGGCGGGCGAACTTCAGCATGCGCCAGCCCACCCACAGGCCGATCGACGAGAACCCAAGGAACAAGGGCTGGCGGTGCTGGATACCGGTGCCGACCACCACCAGCGCCAGGATCACCATCGGCCACAGCGCCAGATGCCAGCCCGGGCGCGCCACCAGCTGCTTCCAGTCGCGCTTGTCGGTAACCGCGCGCCACGCCAACCAGGTCGCGTTGCCGGTGATCGCCATCAGATAGGCCAGGAACAGCGCCGACAGCGGCTGCTGGCGGAAGAATGCGTACTGGAGGGTGATCGGCAGCGCGGTAACCACAATCACCGCCATCGCTACCAGATACACCTTGCCCAACGCGCGATGCCGGGGCGAGCCTTTCTTCATGAACGCCGCCGACCAGAAGCCGACCAGGGCGACCACGCCGGCCAGCACATGCAGCGCGACGATCAGGGAATATCCGGGCATTGGGGCTCTCCAGTGACGGCCGGCGAAGTGCGATGGCCTGTGCAAAGCGTGCGCGCACGGGCGCGCGCATGGCAGTCGCGCCGGTCACTGCCGGACCCTGCCAGAAGTCACTTTCTGCAGTTACCCCCTTGTCGAAGGCGCGTGCGCCCACCAGCATGCGGGCATGGAAATCACTCCCCGTTCGCGCTGGCACAGGCTGCTGCACCCGCTTAATCTCGCCGGCCTGCTGACCTGGCTGGCCGTCGCGGTGACCCTGCCGTATGGCTCCGCCGAGCAGTTCGCGCTGCGCTGGGGCTGTGCGCTGCTGTTCCTGATCGCCTTCCTGCTCGCCGCCAGCTACGACCGCCCTGCGCCACAGCGCAGCGTGCTGTTGGTGATCGAAGCCGTTGCGGCATTGGCGGTGATCCGCCTGGCCGCGAGCAGTGGCGTGGCCCCGGCGCTGTTGGTGATGCTGGCGGCACAGGTGGCGATGAGCTGGCCGCTGCGCATCGCACTGGCGGTGATGCTGGTAACCAACCTGGGCATGTACCTGGTACTGCGCGACGTGCACAGCCACCCCGCTGCGGTGGTGCTGATCTTCGCCGGCTTCCAGGCCTTCGCCATGCTTACCACCCACTACGCCAGCAGCGCCGAGCAGGCGCGCGACCGGCTGGCGCTGGTCAATGCCGACCTGCTGGCCACCCGCGCCCTGCTCGCTGAGAGATCCCGCGACATGGAACGGCTGCGCCTGTCGCGTGAGCTGCATGATGTGGCCGGGCACAAACTCACCGCACTACGCCTGCACCTGCGCGCACTCGCGGCGCGCGCCGATGCCGCGCCCGAGCTGGCCTTGTGCGAGCAGCTGTCCGCCGATCTGCTCGGCGATATCCGCGCGGTGGTGCATTGCCTGCGTGACAGCGGCCAGCTCGACATGGACACCGCCCTGCACGCGCTGGCTGCACCTTTGCCGCGCCCGCGCCTGCAGCTGCAGTTGGATGACGACGTACAGGTCAGCGATACCGCCAAGGCCGAAACCCTGCTGCGCTGCGTGCAGGAGGCGCTGACCAACAGTGCCCGCCACAGCGATGCCAAGGTCCTGCAGGTTGCCCTGCAACGCCGCGATGGGCGCTTGTTGCTGGCTATGGAAGACGATGGCCAGTTGCGCGGCGAACCCCGTGCCGGCAATGGCCTGACCGGCATGCGCGAACGCGTGGACGAACAAGGCGGCAGCCTGCAACTGCAACGCGCCGCTTCCGGTGCCCTGCAGATTCGTGTGGAATTGCCGGCATGAACGATTCCCCGCGCATTGCCCTGGTCGACGACCAGGCCCTGATCCGCGCCGGCCTGCGCGCCCTGCTGCAGCAGCTCGGCATCACCATCGTGTTCGAGGCCGACAGCGGCGATGCCCTGCTAGAACAGATCGCGCAGCAGCCGGTGCAGCTGATCCTGTCGGACATCCGCATGCCGGGCATGGACGGCATCCAGGCCTTGAAGGCCCTGCGCGAACGCGGCGATCAAACACCGTGCGTGTTCCTGACCACCTTCGACGAGAGTGATCTGCTGTTGCGTGCCACCGAGGCCGGTGCGCAGGGCTTCCTGCTGAAGGATGCGGCACCGGAAGACTTGCATGACGCCATCGGCCGCGCCATCGCCGGGCAGACCTTGTTGCAGCCGGTAAGCACCGACGCGGTGCGACAGCGTTATCGCTACCACGCCGATGACGCGCCCAAGGAGTTGTTCAGCCAGAAGGAAGTCGCGGTACTGCGGTTGATGGCCGGTGGCTACAGCAACCGCGAGATAGCCGGCAGCCTGTTCCTGGCCGAAGGCACGGTGAAGAACTATGTGTCGACCATCCTCGACAAGCTCGACACCCGCGACCGCACCCGCGCGGTGTTGAAGGCGATCACCCTGCGGGTGATCTAGCGCCACCGAGCGCTGTAGTGCCGAGCCATGCTCGGCAATGGCGTGACCCGCAATCCATCAGCGCTTGTGGGAGCGGCATCAGCCGCGAAGCTGAAGGACCCTCAGGTTGCAGACACATCGGTCATTGCAGCAGTGCCAGCTTCGCGGCTGATGCCGCTCCTACAGCTGGGTTCCCGGTAACGCCGCTGCCGAGCATGGCTCGGCACTGCGCACCTCAACCGTCACGTGCACGATCTCCTCGTGGATCGCCAAGGCGCGATGGAACACTTCCGGCGCCACCACGGTTTCGGTCACCACCTCCATCGCGCAGGCATAGCGACCACGGCCAACCTGCCAGACATGCAGGTCACTGATGTGCGCGGGCACCTCGCCCTGCTCCACCGCCTCGCGGATCTCGGCCACCACTGGTGCGTCCATCTGCGCATCCAGCAGCACGCCACTGGTCTGCCTGATCAAACCCCAGGCCCATACCGATACCAGCACTGCGCCGACGATGCCCATCAGCGGGTCCAACCAGGACGCGCCGAAATACAGACCGCCGAGCAGGGCAATGATCGCCAGCACCGAGGTCGCCGCGTCAGCCAATACATGCAGATAGGCCGAGCGCTGGTTCAAATCGTGGTGATGGTGGTGAGCGCCATGTGGGTGGTGGTCATGCCCATGATCGTGGCCATGATGATGATGTTGATCGCGCAACCACCACGCACACAGCAGGTTGACCGCCAAGCCGACCACCGCGATCACAATGGCCTGCTGGTAATGGATGGGGCTGGGTTTGAACACGCGCAGGATCGACTCGAACGCCATGATCGCCGCCACCCCCAACAACAGGATCGCACTGGTGAACCCCGCCAGGATTTCGATCTTCCAGGTGCCGAAGGCAAAGCGCGGGTCATCGCGGTAACGCCGGGCACAGGCATAGGCGAACGCCGCCAAGCCGAGCGCCAAGGCATGCGAGCTCATATGCCAGCCATCGGCCAACACCGCCATCGAGTTGAACCACCAGCCGCCGGTGATCTCCACCACCATCATCACCACGGTCAGCACCATCGCGCGACGGGTGTTCTGCTCCGCCATCGGATTGCCATCGCTGAAGGCGTGGCTGTGGCGGCGGGATTGGGCGAGTGCGTCGAGTTGCATGGCGGTGGATTGGGAGACAGATGGCGTGATTCTATACCCCCAAGGGGTATATGATGCCAGCCATGGCTCATATCCAACGCGACAAGAAGAAGCTGCTGACCCGGGTACGCCGCATCGCCGGCCAGGTGGCGGCCCTGGAACAAGCACTGGAAAACGGCGACGACTGCGACGGTGTGCTGGTGCAGATCGCCGCCGCCAAAGGCGCGATGCATGGGCTGATGCTGGAGGTGATGGCTGGCCACCTCAACGACCATGTGGTCGCGGAAAAGGACCCGGCCAAGCGCGCGCAGGAAGCCGAGGTAGTGCTGGAGCTGATGAAGCGCCACGCGAAGTGAGGGTAGTGCCGAGCCATGCTCGGCAGGGGCGTCACCCGTAGCCCATCAGCGGTTGTAGGAGCGGCATCAGCCGCGAAGCTGACAATCCGTCAGCTCGCAGATACACCGGTGATTGCAGCATTGCCAGCTTCGCGGCTGACGCCGCTCCTACAAAGGCGTTCCCGGCACGGCCTCTGCCGAGCATGGTTCGGCACCAGCTTGCGACCATACGCTGTCGGCATGGCCCTGCTGCATGCGCAGTCGGCTGCGGTGCGCGATGTATAGCATCACCGGCACTGACAGCAGTGCGGTCAGGTCGACCGGCCAGCTGCCTGCGTGGTACCAGCTACCACCGATTCCTACGGCACCTGCAAGGCTGGACAGTGGAATCGCCAACGTACACAGCGCACTCAACCACAGCAGCTCCACCGCGGCACGCGGCGCACCGCGCAGGAATGCCCAGGCGATGGCGGCAACGAATACCGCATAGTAGATGCCGGTGTGCCAGGCCTTCAGATCGGTGACCAGCGACGGCAGCCATTTGGTCGCGGCGATGCTGGCCGATATGCCGGCCACGCAACCCAGCGACACACCCACCGTCAGGCAGGCCAACACCCAGGCCGAACGCTTCTGCACCGGTGTTTCCGCACCCTTGCGCTTGCGTCGGCGCGATTCCACCCACAGCAGGTTGCCGGTGTAGAACAGCGCCGCGCCGGCCAGGCCCATCAGCAGGTACAACCAACGCACCGGGTTGCCGCCGAAGCTGCCGAAATGCAGCGCGAAGAAGGCATTGACCGCGCCGTTCCAGCCATCCATGTGGCCAGGCAGGTCATGCGCATCGACCTCACCGCTATACGGATCCAGATGGGTGCTGGCATATACGCGTGCACGCGTGCCATGCCGGATATCCAGGCCGGTCACCGTTGCTTCGACATGGCCGTCCTTGCTCTGGAAGCCGAAGCTCTGCACCTCGAAACCAGGCAATTGCTGCTCGACCCGGCGTAGCAGCTCGGCAGCGGGTAACACCGCAGCTCCGGTCGGCGCTTCGGCGTGCTCCTCGCTCCACTCGATGCCTTGCGGATACACCACCGCTCCTTGCGCATCGTAGAACTGGTCGTGGAAGGCGAACACCACGCTGGTCAGCGCGATGACGATGTGGAACGGCAGGCTGAACAGCCCCAAGGCGTTGTGTGCATCCAGCCACATGCGCTTGATGTTCTTGCCGATGCGCAGCGCGAACACATCCTTGCGCAAGGTGATCAGCAACACGATCAGGCCCGATACCAGGGCGACCGCATACGCCATCGCCACCGCGCCCATGATCGGCCGTGCGATCTTGTCCGGGAATGGCAGGCCAACCAACTGGTGCAATGTATCCACCAGCTGCGCCACCGCGGCCTTGCGCGCCTGTGCAACCTGCAGGCTGCCATCGGCGGCGAAGCTGGCGCCGTACTCGGTGAACTGGCGACGGCCCTGGCCGGGTGCGCGCTCCTGCCAGTACACCCGCGCCGGTTGATCGGCATGCGGACGCACCGACACGAAGTAGCGCGATGCCGCCTTGGGGTGTTCGGCCAGCACCGCGGCCACCAGCGCGTCGGCCTGCTGCAGCGATGGTGCCGCCGACAGCGTGGAAGGCGGCGTCGCCCAGCGTTCCAGCGGCTTCTCGAACATGGTGACCGAGCCGGCATAGAAGGCGATGAACAGCATCAGCCCGCTGACGATGCCGATCCAGATATGCACATCCTTGTAGACCTTGATGATGTCGCTGCGGATCTTCATTCGAGCGCCTTCATGACATCACTCCACGCACCAGCCACAGCGCGGCGAAGGCCAGCGCATTGGCCGCACCCAACCACAGCCAGGCACGCAGGCTGTCGCGGAACAGGTAGACGAAGGACAGCACCGTCGCCCAGATCGGTGCCATCAGCCACATATTGAACTGGTTCTTGCCGCCGCCTGCATTGATGCCGTCAGGGCCCAGCCACGCGAACAGGCCCGACAGCGCCAGGGCCAGGCCAAAGCCCAGCACCACGCCAGCGCAGGTTTTGCCGAACCAGTGGCGACTCTCCAGCCGCGGTTTCGTCGTGCTCATGCCGACCGCCCCGCACGCACGCGTGCGCGCCACGCGCCGAGGAATGGGGCGAGCGACCACACCAGCATCAGCAACACCAACCAACTGGCGATTGCCTCCAGCGGCGCCAGCAGCGGCCACAGTGCCAATAGCGACAGCAGCACCAGCAAGGTGCCCGGCCACCATGCATGCCGCGTCGGCCACGGTCCGGCGGCACGCAGCTGTTGCTGTGGCGAAGCGACATACAGCAGCAGCCCGCCAATGGTGCCGGCCAAGGTGCCGGCGAGTCCCAGCCACAGGTTCATGCGGCCTGCCTGCCATTCGAGGTCGCGCGCCGTTGCCGGACGCGCATGCGATAGGGTTTGTTCATCGGGTCTGGCTCTTCGCTGGACATGCGTTGGCGGGGGCGGGCCCCACCCCCCCGCGCCCCCCCCCCCGGCACCAAACAAAACGGCGGGGGGGGGGGGGGTGGGGGGGGGGGCGCGCGCCCCCTCGGCCCCCCCGCGTGATACTAAAAATAAAACAAAACCCCCCACCATAATGTGGTCCGCCCCCCCCTGGCCCCCCCCCCGCC
>NZ_JBRREF010000117.1:0-12515 GCF_056760135.1 Stenotrophomonas sp. STEN023
CCCCCCGTCCGCGGCGCGCCCCCCGCGTCTGGCCCCCCCCCCCCCCCCCCCGGCGCGCCCGCGCCGCCCCCGCCCCCCCCCCCCCCCCCGCCCCCCCCCCCCCCCCCCACTACAGGTAACGCTTCCAGCCGAGCATGGCTCGGCTCTACAGGTAACGCTTCCAGCCGAGCATGGCTCGGCTCTACATGAGGGTAGCTGCCACCAGCCCCGCCGCTGGCAAGGCCCACGCCAGTGGCGCAATCCAGCGCGGCCGGTACGGGTAGAGGCCGAACGCCAACAGCAAGCCGGCGAGTGTCATCGCACCCAACCACCACACCGGCCCCAGCGCCCAGCCACCGCGCCATACGCACAGCGCGAACGCAGCCGTCAGCAGGCTCCAGCCCAACCAGCGCCATAGCCGCATACGCGAAACGCTGGCGCCATCTTTGCCGTGCAGCTCCAGCTGATGCTTCTCCATCGCCAACGACAAGGCGGCGAACGCAGCAAACGACAAACCCAGGGCAAGCAGCATCATGCGCTTGCCTCCGCAGCCACCGCGGCCTGTTGCCGGCGCTTCTTCTCGGCAGCGCTCAACGGCGGCTGCCAGTGCTGCATGCGCCAGCCGCAGTAGGCCAACAATGCGCCGAAGATGATCATGGTCAGGTCGAAGCCCGCCAGCACCCAATCACCCGATGCAATGGTCGCGCCAAGATGCGCCTGCGTGGTGAGCGCGTTGACCACCGGAATCAGCGCGAACAACGCCGCGCCCACATACAGCTGCCATGCCCACATCATCCGCCTGGGCCAGATGAAGGCGGCCAGTAGCGATGCCGCCCAGGCGTAGAAGAACACGCTGACTTCGGCTTCGCTGCGCTCGGCCAACTGCACAGGCAACAATCGATTTCCCCAGAAATAAGCAGCGAACGCGATCGGCAGGCCGGCCACGGCACCAATGTTCAAGGCATCGACCAGGCGCAGGCCGAAGCCGGTCTTGCCGGACTTGGCATGCTTTGGCCGCTCCTTCACCGCCCACAGCACCACGCCGCTGGCCACCATCAGACAGCCGATCAAACCGGACAGGAAGAACAAGGCTCGCAGGCCCCAGTCTGCAAAACGTGCCAGGTGCAACCCGTACATCACGCCACGCGTCTGCGTTGCACCACCGGCGCCCGGGCTGGCTTCCAGCAATTGGCCGCTGACCGCGTCATAGCGCAGCGACGGTGTATCTATCGACAAGCGCTTTCCATCGCGCTGCTGGATGTCGACCACCGCGTTGGCAGCGCCGGGGCGGTACACGGTGAAACCACCGATATCGGCGCCATTCCATTGCTTGCGCGCGCTGTCCATCAGTTGCTGGATCGGTACGGGCGTCGCCGTGCCTTGCGCCGGGGACTCGACTTCGGCCATGCGCGCGAAGGCTTCACTGAAGAAGGCGTCCTCGTCGTTCGGATAGGCCGATTTAACGCCCCATGGCAGGTACAGGAACATCAAGGTAACGATGCCGGTATAGGTGATCATGGCGTGGTACGGCAACGCCATCACGGCGCTGACGTTATGGAAATCCAACCACGAGCGCAGTCCTTTCTGCGGGCGGAAGGTGAAGAAGTCCTTGAAGATCTTCTTGTGGGTGATCACTCCGGTGATGATCGCCACCAGCATGAACATCGCGCAGAAGCCAACGATGTAGCGCGCCCATATCACCGGGATGTAGTGCAGGTCGAAATGCAGGCGATAGAAGAAGTCGCCGCCGCGGGTCTCACGCGCGGTGACTTCATTGCCGGTATTGGGGTCGACGGTGGCATCACCGAAGCGACCGCCGCCGCGTCGCCGACGCTTTTCGCCCTCGACTGGAGGTTTGACCATCGACTCCGGGTTGCGCCAGAACATGCGCATTGCCGGGTTGCGGGCATCGGGAAGGGTGACGCTCCAGCTCTCGGCCTGCGGTGCCTTGTGCTGCAGGAAGCTGAGTGCGCGCGCGGCGGCATCGTCGGCACTGACCGTGCTGCGCGGCAGTTCAGGCCGCATCCAACGGCTGATTTCCTCACGGTAATAGCTGGCCGTGCCAGCCATGAAGATCAGCAGCAGCAGCCAACCGACCAGCAAGCCGGTCCAGGTATGCAACCACGCCATCGATTGGCGGAATCCGTTCTTCATGCTGCAGCTCCAAACCACTGGGTGCCGAACCACAACAGCGCGGTCGGGATCAGGATGCCGACCCACGCGCGCAGCGCGCTGCGGGTGGCGAATGCCCACAATGCGGCGCAGGCGCACAGCACGATGGCGACCAGCATGCCGGTCAGCACTGCCTGGCTGCGGGCGATTGGCAAGCTCACGGCGACGAACATCGAAGAAGTAGCGGCCAGCGCATAGCCGCCGACGATGGCGGCGAGCGAGCGCGACAACACGCCCAGCCAGGGGCGTGCGAAGAAACTGCCAAGACGGGTGTACCAGGGGCTGGCGAGAGGCGTGCTGTCCACAGGAACCTGCATAGTCGGATCAATACGGACGCCACCGGCAGAGCCGGTGGCGTGGAATAAGTCGGCCGTCCCTGGCCGCCACTGCCTGGCAGTGGTTCCCTGGAGGGATCAGAGCTTCCAGCGCAGGGTCAGCAGCACATTGCGCGGCTCACCCCAGTACACGCCGTTGTAGAAGCCCACGTTGCTGAAGTACTCCTTGTCCAGCAGGTTGTTGACGTTGAGCTGGGCGCTGAAGTTCTCGTTGAAGCGGTAGCCCGCCGACAGGTTGAGCAGGTAGAACGAGTCCTGGGTGATGCGCGCACTTACGGTGCGGCCACTGGTCAGGTAGTCGGCGGCGGGCTTGCTGCTGTTGCGCCAGATCTCGCTCTGCCAGGTGGCTCCGCCGCCAAGCCAGAAGCGACCTTCGGCACCGCCCGGGCGCCAGCTGGTGTTGAGGCGGAACGTATCCACCGGAGTGGTGGTGTTCTGGCGCACGCCTTCCTGGTTGTAGCTGGTGGTATGAGCGAAGCCGGCCGACAGGTTCCAGTGCTCGCCCAGGCTGCCCTGTGCTTCCACTTCCCAACCCTTGACCTTGTTGCCCTTGCCGGTGGAGCGGTAAGCGGAGGCGCCACCTGGCAGCGAGCCCGGCGGGACGCTGTCATCTTCCTCGGCGACGTTGTCCTTGACGCCCTTGAACACGGCAGCCGAGGTGTTGAGCAGACCGTCGAAGAACTCCGCCTTGAAGCCGGCTTCCCACATGTCGCCGACCACCGGCTCCAGGTAGCTGTTGTTCTTGTCGCGGTATTCCTGTGGCTGGAAGATGTCGGTGTAGCTGGCGTAGGCGCTGAAGTACTTGTTGATGTCGTAGATCAGGCCGAAGTACGGGGTAAACGTGTTCTCCGGCTTGTAGCCGCCGCGGGCGGTGCCGGTGCGGTTGCCGGCGTTGTCGTAGCTGTAGCGCCAGGTCTTGGTTTCCCAGGTGCTGTAACGGGCACCGGCGACGGCCAGCAGCGGATCGGCCAGCTGCAGGCGGGCGGCGACATAGGCGGCACGCTGCTTCAATTCGTTTTCCGAACCCAGGTAGCCGTTGCGCACGATCGGCAGTTCGGGGATGTTGCCGGTCCAGTTGCGCCAATCCGGCACCTGCGCGTAGTCATTGGAATAGGCGGGGATGGTGATGGATGGGGACTCGCCCTTGCGCAGGGATTCGCCCAGCCCGAACACCAGCTCGTGCTCGCGGCCGAACAGCTTGAAGTTGCCGCCGACGTTCACGTCGAACACATCCATCGTGCTCTGTTCGGCGAAATGCGACAGGTAGGCGGTGACGCCGGTGCCATCCGGGCGCGGGAAGCCATTGGCGCCGTACCAGACGCTGCCATCGGTTTCACGGTCGGCGTGGGTGAAGCTGCCCTTCAATGCCCAGCCGGCGCCGAGCTGCTGCTCGATGCGGGCGAAGCTGGTCTTCTCGACGATGGGCCATTGGCTCCACGAGGCCGACATGTTGGTCGAGCGCGGAAGGTTGGCCGGCTTGCCGTCCACACCCCAGTAAGGCACCACGCCCCAGGTCACGCCGGAGGTCTCCGGCGACTGGTACTCATAGCCGAGCTCAAGCAGGGTGCTGTCGGTGACGTCGGCCTGGATGATGCCGTAGAACACGTTCTTGTCGAGCTTGTAGACATCGCGGAACGAGTCGCTCTGCTGCTTGGCGGCGACCGCGCGGGCGCGGATGCGGCCGTCCCAGGCCACCGGGCCGCCGATGTCGAACTCCATGCGCTGATTGCCCCAGCGACCGAGCGTGAGGTTTGCGCCCATCTGCACGGTGTCGGTGGGGCGCTTGCGCACGAAGCTGATGGTGCCGGACGGATCGCCCGCGCCGGTGGTCAGGCCGGTGGCGCCACGTACCACTTCGATGCGCTCATAGATCACGTTGTCGGTATTGGTCTTGATCGACCCACCAAACGTGTTGAGCATGCCATCGACCTGGAAATTGGTGATGTTGTAGCCGCGCGAGACATAGTTGATGCGCTCGCTGTCGGTGACCGAGACGTGCACACCGGTGACCTGACCCATCACGTCGGACAACGAGAACAGGCCCATGTCGTCCAGGCGCTGGCGGGTGATGACCGTCACTGACTGCGGCGTCTGGCGCAGCGACAGGTCCAGCTTGGTCGCGGTCCTGGCGTGCTTGACGGTATAGGAGTTGGGCAGCTCGCCTTCGGCGACAACCTTCACTGCATCGAGTGTGGTTGCGTTGTCGGCCGGCGCTTCTGCGCGCGCAGAAGTGGGATTACCCGCAAGAGCGATGGCCAGAGCGGTCGATAGCAGTGAAAGCGGAGTAGTTGCACGGGGGAGATGCATCGGCGTTTCCTGAGTGGCGAAAGTGGTGCGGCCAACAGAGGAGTGCCCACGGCTGCGCCACACGACTGGCGTGTGAGGTGCCGGAAGAGGTTTCCCGCGTGCTGCCCGCATGCGCAGCGCGTCGGCCCATTGGCGTCGCGCAGCTTGGTATCTATCGGGGGTACACGGGGCTTGGCGGTGGATGCTGTGCATCGCTGCCGCGAGGGGCTGGGCGTACGGCCTAGTTCGTAACGATAACCATTCTTATTTATGAGGGCAAGCTAAATTGTCTTTTGAAACTGTTGAACTTTCTGCAGTGCGATTTTTTCCGCAAAGAAAGTGCTCTCTTGATGCCATCCATGGATGGCGCTGGGCATCGTGGAAAGTGCTCAAAAAGCCGGTCATAGAGTGTTTGTGGGAGCGGCGTAAGCCGCGAAGCTGAGCAACTGTAGAGTCGTCCGTTTGATTGCGGAAATTCATCGAACCGATGAAATGCCGGCTTCGCGGCTGACGCCGCTCCTACAAGGCCTTCGGCAGGCTTACCGGTAACGCCCCAGCCGAGCATGGCTCGGCTCTACAGTTGCACAATGGTTTCCGACGTCACCGCCTTGTGCCGTGATGGGCGCCTGCGGTTACAGTCCGGGGTCCTCTCATTCCGGGACCTCTCATGCCTGCATTCCTTCGCAGTCCACGCCTGCATGCACTGTTGATCGCCGCACTGCTGCCCTTCGCCGTGCAGGCACAACCACCGCGCCTGATCGGCTATGTGATGGACAGCCCCGAGCCGCTGCAGTTGTCGGCGCAGAAGCTCGACGTGGTGAACTTCGCCTTCGCCGTAGTCCGCCTCGACGGCACGGTCTATCTGCCCGAACAGGTGGATCCGGCACGCCTGCACGCCGTGGTCGCCAAGCGCGCGGACAATCCCTCACTGCAGATCGTGTTGTCGATTGGTGGCTGGGGTGCCGGCAACTTCTCCGAGGCCGCGGCCAGCGCGCCTGCACGCGCGCGTTTCATCGACAGCAGCGTCGCGCTGATGCATCAGTTCAAGCTCGACGGTCTGGACATCGATTGGGAATACCCCACGCTCGGCGATGCCGACATCAGCCACAGCCCGGATGATCGCCACAACTTCACTGTGCTGCTGGAAGAACTGCGCGCGCGCCTGGACCGCGAGGGCGATGGCAAGCGTCATTACCTGCTGACCATCGCCGCCGCTGAAGGCCGCGCTGCCGAAGGGCTGGAGCTGCCGCGCATCGCGCAGTCGTTGGATTGGATCAATCTGATGACCTACGACTTCTACGGCAGCCTGACCAAGACCACCGGCCATCACTCCGGGCTTGCGCGTTCACCACTGGCCACGCCGCAGGGCCGCACCACCGTGGATGCGGTGAAGTACTTCCTTGATGCAGGCGTGCCTGCTGCCAAGATCAATGTCGGCGTCCCGTTCTATGGCCGCACCTTTGGTGATGTCGGCAGTGCCAACAACGGTCGCTTCCAGAAGTTCACCAAGGAGGGCGGCTTCATCACCTGGCGTGACATCGTCCATACCCGCCTCAATGCACCGGACTGGCAGCGTCATTGGGATGACGAGGCGCAGGTGCCGTGGCTGTGGAATGCCAAGGAGCGACGCATGATCAGTTACGACGATCCGCAATCGCTGCTGATCAAGGCCAACTACGTGAAGCAGCAGGGCCTGGGCGGCATCATGTATTGGGAACAGCGCGGGGATGACAACGAGCAGCTGCTTGATGTGTTGCACGAGGCATTGCGCTGATCCGGTAGTGCCGAGCCATGCTCGGCAGAGGCTTCACCGGTAATGCCCCAACCGTAGTGCCGAGCCATGCTCGGCAGAGGCCTTCCCCGCAAAAGCTGCCCTCACCCCAACCCCTCTCCCGCATGCGGGAGAAGGTCTAGATTGGCCACGCGCTGCAGCGCCAAGTAGTGCCGAGCCATGCTCGGCAGGGGCTTCACCGACGCGGCTTTGTGGGAGCGGCGCAAACCGCGAAGCCTGCATTGCTTGAATCGCAAGCACTACCGCTATCTGATCGGCTCTCGGCTTCGCGGCTTACGCCGCTTCCACACGGTGATCGGCGGGGCTATCTGCAAGGCCTCTTGCCGAGCATGGCTCGGCACTACAGAAACGAAGAAGGCGCGGATTGCTCCGCGCCTTCTTCGTTCAACTCACACAAGCAACGCTTAGAAGCGGGTCTTGAACTCCACGCCCCACAGACGCGGCTCGTTGATGAAGCCGGTGAGGTTGTTGAAGTCGATGCCGCCGGTGGCGCGGATCTGGTTGGTGATGTTGCGGCCGTACAGCGCCACGTCGTAGTCACCATCATTCCACTGGTAACCCACGCGCAGGCCGCCTTCCAGCAGCGACTTGCCGGTGAATTCCTTGGACTGGTACAGGAAGAAATTCACTTCGCTGCGGTATGCCCAGTCGGTGAACACGTACAACTGCGTGCCATCAGCCAGCGGCAACGACCAGCGTGCGGTCATGTTGTGGGTCCACTCCGGTGCCTGCGGCAGCGAGTTGCCGTTGATCAACGCCTTGCCATCGACGACCGGATTGGTCACGGTGCAGGAGAAGCACGGCGCCACGCTCAGATCGGCATCCTTGATCTCGGTGTGGTTGTAGCCACTGCCCAGGGTGACCAGCAGGTTGTCGGTCAGGTAGGCCTGCAGATCCAGCTCGAAGCCCTGGCCAACGCTCTTGTCGGCATTGAGCAGGATGTTGGCGTTGCCGCCGGCGCCACCCACGGCGGTCAGCTGCTGATCCTTGACCCGGTAGTGGTAGACGCTGGCATTCAAGCGCGCACGGTTGTCCCAGAAATCGGCCTTTACGCCGGCTTCGAAGGACAACACGGTTTCCGGATCGGCCACGGTCTTGTTGTTGAAGGCGCCCGCCGACTGGATCGAGCTGCCACGGAAGCCGGTGGCGACGCGGCCGTAGACGTTGACGGTGTCATTGACAGCGTAGGTAGCCGAGAAGTCCCAGTTGAACTTCTTGTCCTTGGTCGAAGCCGACAGGTAGGGGTCGACGGCATCGCCTGCGGCGTAGGCTGCCTGCTGTGCGGCGAGCAGACCGGCGAGATCGCACTTGGCCGACAGCACGCACGGCGAGAAACCGGTGTTCCAGTAATCCTTGACCTTCAGGTCCTTCTTGTCGACGGTGTAGCGCACGCCAGCGCGCAGTTCCAGCTTGTCGGTGGCCTGGTAATTCAAACCACCGAACACCGCCCAGGCGTCATTGGTCTGGTTGATGCGCTGGAAGCCGTCCTGCTTGCTGCCATTGGTGGTGTCGTAGCTGACGCTGTCGACGTCGTAGTCTTCCTTGAAATAGAACACGCCGGTCTGCCAGTTCAGCGGGCCTTCGTTCTGCGATTCAAGACGCAGTTCCTGGGTCCACTGCGAGTGGCTGGGGATGCCATCGGCGGTTTCCGAGGCGAACGGCACATCGGCGGTGAAGTAGGGGCCGGAGGTGCCGTCGATGTCGCCGACGCTGAAGGTATCCACGGTCTCGTAACCGGTGATCGAGGACAGCTTGTAGTTGCCCAGGTCCCAGCTCAGGCGTGCGTTGGCACCGCTGCTGTCGAGCTCGGAGTGGTTCAGGCCGTCGATCGAGACCTTGTTCTCGTCGAAACCAGGAACGAAATCGTTGCTGCCCTTCTTGAAGATGTTGCCGCGGAACAGGCGTGCGGTGCCGTTGAGGTGACGCTTGTGCGCACCCAGCAACGCTTCGAAGTTGTCGCCTTCGTACAGGAACTGCGCGCGCACCGCCGATTCGTCATAGCCTTCCAGGCCGTCATTCGGGCCGGTGCCGGTGTTCTTCACCCAGTCGTCGCGGCGCTGGTACAGGGCCGACACACGTGCCGACCAGCGCGCGCTCAGCGCGCCGCCAACGGCGGCTTCCACATTCCACAGGTTGTCACTGCCGTAGCCGACCTTGCCGTAGCCCTCGAACTCCTGCGACGGACGTACCGAGTCGAACTTGACCACGCCGGCCGGGGTGTTGCGGCCGAACAGCGAGCCCTGCGGGCCGCGCAGCACTTCCACCTGTTCCACGTCGAAGATCGGGAAGCCCTTCAGGATCGGGTTTTCCTGCACGATGTCGTCATACACCAGCGAGACCGGCTGCGAGGTGTTCAGACGGAAGTCGGTGTTGCCGTAGCCGCGGATGTAGAAGCGCGGGAAGGCGCGGCCGAACGAGGATTCGATGTTCAGGCTGGGCACGCGGCCGGACAGGTAACGCACATCGGTACCGCCGGAGGCCAGCGCGTCGAGCTTCTCGCCGCTGACGGTGCTGATCGACACCGGCACGTCCTGGATGTTTTCCACCTTGCGTGCGGCGGTGACCTTCACCGCATCCAGCGTTGAGGCTTGCTTCTGGGCGGGCGTCGCATCCTGCGCGGCAGCGGTGAGTGGCAGTACGGCAAGAACGGCGACAAACAGCGGATGCGCTGCCGGCAAGCGGCGGCGGACGGTACGGGTCGGGGACATGGCGGAGAAGGGCCTGTTGAGGAGGAATGGGGAACTGCGCCTAGCATGGAATTGTTGCAGTACAACATTCGTATCGCAATCGTTCAGGTATTCAGCGGCATGACGCCTGTCAGGGGTAAGTGCCCCTTCCGCCGCATAGACTTGGGGCTTCCTTCCCGCCCAGGCACGTTGTCATGACCCAGTGGTATTTCCATATTCCCGGCCAGGCCGACCGCGTCGGCCCCATGGACGACGAGGCCGCGCGCCGTTTTGCCCAGGGTAGCCGCCAGGCATTGGCCTGGCGCGAGGGCATGCAGGGCTGGCAGGCGGTGACCGAAATCGCCGACTTCGGCGGCCAGGCCGGCCCGCCACCGATGCCGCCGCCGGTAGGTGGCAGGGGCAACCGTGCCGACGATATCGACTTCCGCATCATCGGGCATGAGATGCAGTTCGTGGAAATCGAACTGGACCCGGGCGAAAGCGCGATTGCCGAGGCCGGCGCGCTGATGTTCAAGGATTCGACCGTGCAGATGGACACCGTGTTCGGTGACGGCCGCCATGAGGGCCAGGGCGGCGGCTTCATGGACAAGCTGATGTCGGCCGGCAAGCGGGTGATCACCGGTGAAAGCCTGTTCGCCACCGTGTTCACCCATACCGGCAACGGCAAGGCCAAGGTCGCCTTCGCCGCGCCCTACCCCGGCACGGTGATCCCGATGAAGCTGGACCAGCACGGCGGCAAGCTGATCTGCCAGAAGGACAGCTTCCTGGCCGGCGCGCGCGGCGTGCAGGTGGGCGTGCATTTCCAGCGCAAGGTGATGACCGGCCTGTTTGGTGGCGAAGGTTTCATCATGCAGAAGCTTGAAGGTGACGGCTGGGTGTTCGTGCACGCCGGCGGCTGCGTGGTGGAACGCGAGCTGGCCGCGGGCGAGCGCATCGACGTGGATACCGGCTGCGTGGTGGCTTACCACGCTGGCGTGGACATGGACGTGCGCCGCGTGGCCGGCCTGAAGAGCATGTTCTTTGGCGGCGAAGGCGTATTCCTAGCGACGCTGACCGGCCCCGGCAAGGTATGGCTGCAGTCGCTGCCGTTCTCGCGTTTGGCTGGCCGCATGTTTGCCGCTGCACCACAGGGCGGCGGCCAGAGCCGCGGCGAGGGCTCGGTGCTGGGCGGGCTGGGCCGCTTGCTGGATGGTGACAACAAGTTCTGACGTCGCCTTGGCGTCCGTAGCCCGGCTGGAAAGTCCGGGCTGCGGAACCCTGCGCACATGCCCCGTGCGCACGGAACAAGCCGCCATTGCGCAGAGAAGACGTATTTCCTTGTAGTGCCCCGACGCCGTCGCCATACTCGCCGCATTCATTTTCAGGGGATGGCAGGACGCCATGCACGCGCGGGACAATGTTTACGCACCGCCACAATCCTCGCTGACGCAGGAAGCAGCAGAACCTTCGGCATTGCCGCCGTTCTATGTGGTCTCCATCACCAAGCTGGTGCTGCTGTACGTGGCGACGATGGGCTTCTATTCGCTGTACTGGTTCTGGAAGCACTGGGCCCGGCACAAGCGCGACAAGAAGCTGAGTATCTGGCCAGTACCGCGCGCGATCTTCGCGATCTTCTTCGCCCACAGCCTGAACCAGGAAATCGACCACCGCCTGCAGCGAGCAGGCAAGCGCTACAGCTGGTCACCGGGTATGTGGGCTGGCGCCTACGTCATCTCGGCCATTGGCGGACGCATCGTCAAGCGCATCCCCGATGCAGTGCTACCGCCTCTTCCATCTATCTGGGTCGCCATGCTGTTGATGGCACTGAACGCGACGGCCTTGGTGCAGGCGCAACGCGCGGCCAACCTTGCTTGCGATGACCCCAGTGGCGCCGGGAATTCTCGGCTGACCGCAGCAAATTGGGTGTGGCTGGTGTTGGGCGGGCTCTTATGGATATTCATATTCGTCATGCTCGCGATGTATTTGGGCATTTGGACTCCAACCGTATACCTCCCGGCAAGCTGAAACCGGCTGCGGATGACAGCCGCAGCTAAACCATGCATTGGCCCACTGGCGGCCTTGCCAACACAAAGCGCTATGCTGGCGCCCTTTCCGACACCCCTGTTCATCATGCGCAACGCCCGACTGCTGCTGTCCCTCTCCTTGTTCGGCCTGCTGGCAGCCTGCGGCGGCGAGAACACCAAGCCCACTCCGCCGGCAGCGGTGCAGCCGACCACGCCGGTAAGGCCGGTCAAGATCGGCGTGGCATTGGGCGGCGGCGCAGCCAAGGGTTTTGCCCATATCGGCGTGATCAAGATGCTGGAGGCCAACGGCTTCGAGCCGGTGGTGGTGTCCGGCACCAGCGCCGGCAGCGTGGTCGGTGCCCTGTACGCCAGCGGCATGAACGCCTTCCAGATGCAGCAGAAGGCCGTCGCGCTGGATGAAGCCAGCATCCGCGATATCCGCCTGTTCTCCGGTGGCCTGGTGCAGGGCCAGAAGCTGCAGGACTACGTCAACGCGCAGGTCGGCAACAAGCGCGCCGAGCAGCTGCAGAAGCCATTCGCCGCGGTCGCCACGCAGCTGGAAACCGGTGAACGCGCGGTGTTCGTGCGCGGCAATGTCGGCCAGGCGGTGCGTGCTTCCAGTTCCATTCCCGGTGTGTTCGAGCCGGTGATCATCGGTGGCAAGAGTTATGTCGACGGCGGCGTGGTCAGCCCGGTGCCGGTGGATGCGGCCAAGCAGCTGGGGGCCGAATTCGTGATCGCGGTGGATATCTCCAGCCGCGCCACCGGCCAGCGTCCGACCGGCCTGCTCGGTGCAGTGGGCCAGTCGATCACCATCATGGGCCAGCGCCTGGGCGAGCAGGAACTGGCACGCGCCGACGTGGTGATCCGCCCGGCGGTGCTGGACATCGGCGCAGCCGATTTCGAGCAGCGTGGCCGCGCCATCCTCGAAGGCGAGAAGGCGGCGATGGCGGCGATGCCGCAGATCCGTGCTGGTATTGCCCGCCTGCAGCAGGCGCGGGTCGCAACCGCGCGCAATGCCGATGCACGCGCTGCTGCCGTGCAGGCCGAAGCGCACCAGCGTTGCCAGGACAGCCGCAGCCGCATCGAGAAGCTGCGCGGCATCGAGAAGAACTGCAGCGCACCAGCGCGCTGAGGATCAACGGCAGGGCTGCAGCTTTGTAGTTTTGTGGGGGGGGGGGGTCAGCAGCGCGCGCGGAGGCTGGTAAGTAGTGAGGAAGTTGCGGTCAAGCCGCGCCCCCCCGACGCGCGCGATCGCGGG
>NZ_JBRREF010000118.1:0-12447 GCF_056760135.1 Stenotrophomonas sp. STEN023
CAGGAAGCCAATGATCTGCTCTTCGGAAAAGCGCTTCTTCATGTCCAATCTCCGTCTCGTTGGGGATTGAACTCCAAATCGCCGCGCTACTCAAAATCGGGGGAACGTCGGAGCACCCGCAGGGTGTTAACCTATTGAACATACGATAGCCGTTTAATTGCACCCAGCCTAGGCGGCGTTGCAAGACCTGCCAAACACTCGTGAACATGGGTAATCTGCGAACTTCAGGAGAAGCGCAGGGGGCGCAAGATGCACATCACTCGTGTAAGGATTAGGAATTTCCGCTCTATTGCAGACTTGGACTTGCCTCTGAGCAGGTCTACCGTTCTGATCGGTCCCAATAACGCTGGCAAGACTGCGATTCTGGAAGCTCTCCGGATCTCTCTTACGCGTCGATGGGGTCAACGGGGAACTGGGTTCAACGAGTACGACATCCGCCTCGATAGCGACGAAGCTGATCCAAAGCTTGCCAAACCCATCGAGATCGAAGTCGAACTCGCCGAGCAAGAACCAGATGAGTGGGGCGAGGACATTCACAACGAACTCACCGACATCATCAATGTCGATCCAGAAACTGGGTGCGGGACCATCATCATGCGCACCACGTGCTCTTGGGATGGCGCTCAGGAAAGCTACGTCCCTGAGTGGAAGTTCCTCAACTCAAGCCGTAGTCCGCTGCGGGGAGCAGGGGCAAGAAGCATCAACATGACCCGATTCTTTGAGTACATCCCTGTCTTCTACCTTGACGCGCTTAGGGACGCGAAGGACGAATTTTCAGCCAAGTCTCAGTTCTGGGGAAGGATCCTGCGCGCCGTTAACATCCCCAGCTCTCTCGCTCAGCGCGCTGAGTCAATCTTCGACATCCTTAACAAGCGATTCCTTGCCGCTGACCCGCGTGTGGAACGCGTTTCTAAGAATTTGCAGGGTATCAATGGCATCGCCAGTGAGGACAATCCGGGCGAAGTTGCAATACGAGTTGTCCCCTTCAAGACTTGGGACCTCATCTCACGATCTCAGGTCATCCTCAAAAACACTGCAAGCCATCCATGGCTTCCCTTGAATCAGCATGGTAGGGGTGTCCAGAGCCTTTCGGTCATCTTCGTGTTCCACGCATTCGTCCAGGAACTTCTTCGCGATCTATTTCGCGATGGCTCGGAGGCCTTTCTTGCCCTTGAGGAGCCCGAGACACACCTTCATCCGCAAGCGACGCGGACACTTTGGCGTCACGTCAGCGCCCTACCCGGTCAGAAGGTCGTAACTACTCACTCGCCGTACTTCGTGCAGCATGTTCCGTTCCGAGATCTTCGCCTGGTCAGAGGCGGAACGTCAGGTACAACCGTTGCCTACCTGCCAGAGAAATTTGAGGCGGACATACCTAGTGCTCCGCCTCTAGCTGCTTTCGTTGCCACCCGCGATCACCTAACCTTCGACGCCAGTCGCTCCAAGCTCATTGTTCACGGAAAGCTTGAGGACGGGGATTACAGGAAGCTCTTACCTCTCTTTGTTGGGCATCCTGAGCAGGCGAAGATCAACCAAGCTCTCGCGGATCTGAAGAATCGCTCCGCCAACTTCGTTTCGGACGAGGTTCTATCTGCTCTCGACGAGTTCGCAAGACGCATTCGAGGAGAGATCTTCTTCGCTAAGAGGTGGCTTCTCGTCGAGGGACAGAGCGACTACCTGCTCTGCCACGCCATTGGTGAGGCTGCAGGCTACTCTTTGGATGCCCATGGGGTCTCCGTAATCGACTGCAAGAACAACGGCAATCCAACCCACTTTGCGGTGATTGCCCGTGCACTTGGTATTCCCTGGCTGGCGATCTTTGATAACGATTCTGCCGGACGAGACTACATGTCCTCTCTCGGTAAAGCGGGCTTCACCCAAGCACAGCTCGACGCGAGATGCGCGCTACATGCTCACGGTGACGTAGAGACCCAACTCTTCAGACAAGGCGGAGAAGCGCTCATGCGCGAAGTTGGTGCAGCAATTGGGGTACGAGATGCCGCCACCGCATCTGAAGCTGACCTATTGGCGAACATCAAAGCAAAGAAGAAGGTCGAGTCTGCGGTGCAGATTTGCGCCCGACTGGCAAACAACCCTGCACTACTACCGATAATGCCGCAAGCCTTCACCGATGCGGTTCGAAAGATGAGAGGCTTGAACTGACATGACCAGCTCCAACGAAAAACTGCAGCCAGCGCAGCTGCTCGCAGTCAATTGGGACGATAATCCACTACTCGTTCTAGCCGGTCCGGGCACCGGCAAGACAATGGTCCTAACCTCCCGTATCGCAAGACTGATTGATGAGTCCCCGGATGAATCCTTCCGCGTGCTGGCACTCACTTTCACGAATAAGGCAGCGAATGAGATGCTGGAGCGCGCGCATGCGCTCTGTCCTGCTGTCGACGAACGCGCGTTCATCGGAACCTTCCATTCCTTCTGCATGCAGATACTTCAGCAGCATGGTTCGCACATCGGTATCGAGCCAGGCTTCTCCGTCTATTCGCAAGATGAAGATCGGAGGGAACTTCTGAAGGATGCAATGAGGCGCAAGTCCATACCCGGGACCGAGGACGCTGAGCGCTTTCTGCGCATCATTGACAAGCTCAAGGGCATGCTCGTTCCACCAGAGGAAAGCGCGGAGAAATTCCGTGATCACGATGAGGGTCTTGTCGCTGCCGAGATCTATGGTGCGTATGAGGAAGAGCTTGCACTGGTCAACGCGCTCGACTTCAACTCTCTCATCATGAGGTCGTATCAGCTCATTAGCAGGTACGACGGCATCGCGCAGCGGTACAGGAAGACCTACAAGTACTGGATGCTTGACGAGTTCCAGGACACCAATCCAGCACAGTACAAGCTGCTTAAAGCACTGGCTGGAGAGAAGTTTAAGAATGTCTTTGTCGTAGCAGACGACGACCAGATCATCTATCAATGGAATGGTGCAAGCTTTGCGCAGCTCCAGCGATTCCGCGCCGACTTCTCCCCCCAACTAATCCAGCTACCAACCAATTTTAGATGCCCGGCACCGATCGTTAACGCGGCAAACAACCTCGTAAGACACAATTCTGCGAGAACCTCGACGAAGCTCCCCCTCACAGCGGGGAAGCTTCAAGGGCATGTGCCTGCCAGTCACTCCATCCTGCTCGGCGCTTACGCTTCCGAAAGGGATGAAGCGAATGCCGTCGCCTCAATGATTAAAGCGAACGGATCAATGATCTGGGGTGAGACAGTTGTGCTCGCTCGTAGTCGAGGGGGACTTGAACTGGTGAAGGAGGCGCTGCAGGCTCAAGGCGTCAATGCAGCAGTCGCGCAGAGAAGAGATGATTTCGCTAGCGCACAGTTCCGTTGGCTTCATGCGACGCTTCGGCAGATCGTGCGTCCCCAAGACGTACGCAACTTCTCAAGCATGATCAATGCCTTCAATCGCTGGTGCGGAGCGATCTACTCAGCCGAGCTGATTTGTGCGCAGGCTGGCGCGTCAGGTCGTAGCTTCCTGAGCGAGTGGCTAAATTCCATGACTGCATCTCAGCAGAGCAGCACCGTCATTACTGCTCTTAACCAACTCGTGCTCAACCCGACCGGCTACAAAGCATTCATTTCTACCTGCGTCGACACGTTCGATCCTAAATCGTCCCCTGACGGAGTGGCGTTAGACTTGGACGAGGATAGTCGAGCTTGGAAGTCTCTGGACAGGTCTATTGCCCAACAATATGGCAAGAGCCTCAGTCTTGAGGAGTTTCTTCAGCATATGTCCCTTCAGAGCAAGGAACCACCTGCGCGCCCCCAGACCGTCACGTTGATGACCATTCACGCAGCCAAGGGAGCTCAGTTCTCTTACGTCTATCTCGTGAACGCTTGTGAGGGAATGCTTCCATCCTTCCAAAGCGTCAAAGCCGGCGACACCAGCAATGAGATGGAGGAGGAGAGAAGGAGTTGCTTCGTGGCTATAACGCGAACCAAAGAACAACTTGTGATCACTTGGCCGCGGTCCTATCGTGGGTACCGCAAGCAACCATCTCGCTTCCTAACTGAAATGGGATTTGATCCATCGAAGATCTAGCATCTTGCATGGTCCCTCCTCAGCCAGGAGGGGCCATGACATTTGCGCTTCCCCGTACGGACAAACGTCGGTTCCGAGCGTTGTCGTAGCTAGCGCAAATCGTGCTTCTCCTGCTGCCACCGTTCGACTTGGGCCTGGACATCATCCCATGGGAGGCGGCTGCCATCGCGTCGCATTGCCTCATAAGCGGCAGCCACTCGTTCCACGGAGACGTGTTCCCTCAACAGCGCCTCAATGAGCCAAAGCGTGCCGTGGAGTTCGATCCCTTCGGCGTCGGCGGCGGCACGCAGAGGGCCGTCGCCAGACAATAAAGCGCAGCCCAAGGTTCTCGCCAAGGCCAGCGCAAACAGGTCATTGACGCTGGGTCTCTGGTAACGCAAGCGCAGCTGCGTTACGTACTCCACAGCTGCCGCTGGTTGGGGCAGGATCTTAAGCCCCAGTCCCGGCAACACACCGTGATGATCGGCCAGCTCTTCTACGTACAGGGTGTCCGGAACACAGAAATCCCAACCAGGAAGGCGGAACATATCCTCCAGCAAGCCGCCGGCCGCCAGATCGATGATGATGTTGGCATCAGTGACAACCAGCTGCATCGGTCGCATCCATGCGGCGGCGTGCGCGCAGGCTCACCAAGGTTAGTCCCAATAGCTCAGCGGCCTTGGATTCACCGATCAGATCCTCGGCCAAGGCCCGGTACACTAGTTGTGCGAACCTTAGCGGGCATTCCTTGGTATAGGCACTCCCGGGTTCGTGCTGGCGCCAAGTTACTCCTCCCTCGCTTTGCTGGGAGAAGAACTCCCAATGCCGCCGTGCAGCTGCTTTGTTGAGGATTCCCAAATCCTGTGCGCGGTAGAGCCATCCATTCATGCTCAAGCCCCACTCGTGTTTGAGCAAATACAACTCGCGTGGCTCGATCCACGACCTCGAGGTCCCCAACAACCTGAGGGCTTCCTGTTTGGGAACAAGGAAGGCGCTGGCGAAGCGGTGGCAGGCCCGCTCCTCGTCGAGGTCTGCTGATAGGCGGCCATGCAACATCAGATGCCCTAGCTCGTGCCCCAGCGTGAAACGCTGGCGATCGCCGGGCCAATCTTGACCCACGACTATCACGGTATGGCCATTGGCCCGGGCCACAAGGCCGTCGAACTTTTTCCCCCCATCGTGGGGGGTGAGGATGACCTTGATGCCTTCCTCTTCCATCTTGTCGATGAGGTTGCCGATCGGCCCGGTTCCCAGTTGCCAAGCAACGCGAATCCGATCGGCCAACGCATCGATTTCCTCATGAGTATGGATCTGAGAGGGGAGCCCCTTAGGCAGGGCAAAAGCCTTAGGCCAAGAGGCCGGGATAACCGCCTCCAGCTCTAGCCAGCGTTCCAGCTTCTCCCGCACGTCTTCCAGTGCCTTGGCCTCTTCCTGCACTGAGAGCTTGGCGTGCTTACGGAAGTCCACTTCAGTCAGCTCGATGCTCGGCTGCCGGAAGAAGTATTCGGTGCGTACGCCCAGTGCCTTGGTCAGGCGCAACAAGGTCTCCGAGGACGGCTTGATTTGATCCCGCTCGTACTTCGAGATGGCCATAGCGCTTAGCCCCACGCTCTGTGCCAACTCACGCAGGGAGATGCCGGCCGCTAAGCGGCCTTGTTTGATACGTGATCCCAACATTGCGCACCCTCGGTTTACGGCATTCCAACCCTATTGACACAGTGTAAACCACGGGAGTAGGGTTTACATGAATTAAATTTACAAGGAGAAATGTAAACCATGGCAACCAACCCTCCCAAAGGGGACGGACACCGCAATGGCGCCGTCCGTGATCGCAGTCAGATCTACAACCCCCAGAACGAGCGCTGGACCAAGCGTGATACCGACACTGGGAAGTTCATTGACCAGAAGGCCGACCCCAAGCCGTTCAAGGGTGTCCGCAAGGAACGCTAGACCGCCATCAAACAGCCCTGCATGCCAGCCGGAGCCCGGGAACTCCGTTTCCCGGGTTTTCCCGAATTCCTCAGGACATCGTCACATGCAACGCTTAATTGAGTTCATTGAAACGGAATTGCAGATTGTCGAAGCGGTGTTGAGCCGTCGCATCCGTAGTTTTGTTCTGCTTCTTGCGGCAATTGTCGTCCCGCCGGTGCTGATATTGGTGGCCATGCGCATGCTCGCGGCATCGCCCGTGCAGGGGCTGGCACAGGGCTTTGGCGCTGTCTTGCCCGTGCTGGGCCTGGTGCTGACGCTCAAGCTGCTCTTCCTGGCGACGCAGACGTACCTCAAGGATCGGGCTGCATTGCTCAGGTTCTGACCGCCGCCTGTTGCCCGTACCTACTCACCGAACCTAGGAGTGAAACTTGGCACGCTTTAATGTGAATGAGCTCAACCGAAAGCTGCGGGAAGCCCAGCGCCGGGCCGAGCAACAAATTCGGCAGCAGGTCGACCAGATCAATCGTGCCAACAAGCGCGCTGTCGACCAACACAACCGTAAGGCCGAGGCCCACAATCGACAGGTCGTGGCGAACATCAACGCGCGACTGCGCGAGGAGGAACGGCGCGTCGATGCCCACAACCGGCAAGCGATCGCTAGTCTCAATGACCACAATCGCCGCGTGCAGGCTCGTGACCGGCAACGCATCGCCATGCTGAACCAGCAGTTGCGATCGACATCCTCCGTGGTGCGGTACACGGAGCCCGAGCTTCGCTTGGCTGATCGGGTCCATGAGGCCGTTTCGACGATCGACCCACGCGAATACGACACCTTCCTCAGTTATGCCCGCATCGATGGGCATTCCGCGGCCAGTGCATTGCGAGACCACCTGGAAGCACTTGGTGTGGCGGTCTGGTTCGACGAGGTGGCCATCGTCCCAGGTCGCAGTCAGTCGTTGCAGATGGACGTCGGGTTGCGCAAGGCGCGTTCGGGAATCGCACTGCTAACGCCAGCCTATCTGGCCGGGCGTTTCTGGACGGAGCGCGAATTGGGTGCATTGTTGAGTAAGAGCACGCTGATCCCGGTTCTGGACAACGTTACGTTCGACGATGTCAGACAGTACAGCGGCATTCTGCCCGACCTAGCAGGATTCTCAACTGCATCGGACAGCATTGAAGATATCGCGCACAAGATCGCTGCGGCGGTACTTCCGGAGTAGAGATCAAGCGAGGACGTGTCATGGCAAAGATGGAGTTCTACGGCCCCAGTGGCAATTACTACTACGGGAAGTTGAAAGACGGCGGAAGAATCGACATTTACGATCCGCAAGGTAATTACTGGCACGGCAAGTTGAAGAGTGTCGGCAGGATTGACTTGTATGACCACACCGGTCGGTACTACCACGGCAACCTTAAGGCCGGCGGCAAGATCGAGATCTACGATGACAGGGGCGGCTACTATTACGGCAAGCTCAAATCCTGATGGCTGCGACAGCATCGAGCTTGGCACTGCGTACAGGACTTGATTCGAGTCGATTTTCGCTGCTCAATTTGGGCCGTGCGTGTGGCGCTCCATGTTGGAGATTGCGCGGGGTCCCTGCTTGCCTCGTTCCTCGCTGACGGCGAGTGGTCTGCCAAGTTGGTTAGCTACCAGTTGCTGGCTTTTCCAGTTGTTAGGTTCCCGGTTTGGGTTGTTCTTCTGGGCGCATACTTCGACTTTCGGGGCTGTTGGCAGGGGAAGGCTCATGCTCAATGCGGGCACGGGTATGTCTAGCAGTTCATCCAAGCCGAACTGACTTCGCCAGTCGGCTTAACTCAAGCTTTAGTTGATGTCCGCTTCTGTCCGGAAGCGGACGTTGACCCAACTCATAGCCCAGCGAAGCTGCTGTCCAGTTTTAGGGCTAGGGTTGTACAACGGAGGTGGGAAGAACCGCTTCCGGATCAAACCGGGCGCCGTTCCTAGGAAATCCCAACTTACGAACGATTTACCAGTAGTCTACCGCCGAGGGATTCTTGCTCAGGCGAACTTTGTCGCCGCTGCGCGTGACCGGAACAACGAGAAATTTGCTCCCGCCCTGGCCCGACACCGTTCGTTCGTCTGCCCATCTAGGCTCGTGAGTCGCCGTCTCCTATTCGAACCGCTGCTCTCTCGCGTGGTGTTCGGACTCCTCTTGCCTGCACTCACGCTCGATAAGTAGATCGAGGTCCGCGACCGTCTTCGCTATGAGCGCCCTGACCTCAGGCGATTCATGCGTAATCAGCTCGCGAAGCGCTTGCTGACGGGCCTCGATAATCGGAATGCGTGAGTTCATCCAACTGCTCGGCACAGCTTGGCATTTAGCGAACTCGATCAGGCTCGACTTGTCGGGTACGACTTCCAGAAGCGTCTTGAAGTGCATACTGAGTAGAACTGTGGGTGTCGAATCATCGTCCTCCATCGATCTGCCTTTTGCGTCGTAGACACGGATATTACGCGCAACGAATTCCTGACGTTGAGCGTCCTCCCCGCACCACGTCAGGAGTCGATCGATGCATGCGAGGTTCAGCGACGGCGACCGGTCACCGGAGCGCTGCCGGAACAGCCATTCAACCGCGTCAGACTCGGGATCATGACGTTCGATTTCGAGTAGTGCATCGAGCAGCATCTCCGGACGTGCCTCGATGAATGACGACAGCACCTCGGAGTAATTCGGCCGGGACAGTCGATACTCCTTGACCCTGTCACAGAGCACGCCAACGAGCCCGGCCACCTCTTCTTCGGGCGCACCAGGACCAAGCGCTACTACGATCAGCTTGCCTATGCCGTGATGGGCAGGCCGGTTCGCGTCGGTGGCCTGATCACGCAACAGGTGATCCAATGCCGTTCGAATGGCCGACAAGATCTCAGGCCCCGGGATGTAGTTCCAGTCAGCCCTTGCGTGTAGCCGCATGATGAGAATGTCAAAAGACGAGTGGTATCCCTCTGGCAGGCGGCAGACTGCGTTCGTAAGCGCTGAAAGCTCCAAGTCAGACATAGTTTGATGACGTCTGCCATGACCAACCCCCTCAAAATGAGCCGCGGGCACACTGCCTTGGCGAGCGACCTCGAGCAACCGCGCGCTCACCCACGGCGTGATCGGTATAGCCAGAAGTAGCCAGACGCTGTACGGCTTGAGCTTGGGCTCCGCCAGAAACTTCTCGTGAACTCGGGGCAGGAGGGCCGCGTCGCGCTCCGCGGTCGCCGACAAGTAGCCTTCGATGAAATCGATGCTGGCGCGGTCTGGGGCATGTGCTTTGAACGACCGGATCAACACCTCCGCCAGGGCTTCCAGATCTCCGTGGGTTTCGGCATAGCCGTAACCCAGCCAAGCGACCGGTCTCATGCGAGTCGCCCAGATCTGCCGCGCTAGGCGCTCGAAGAGGTCCCGGTCGGAGGCGAGCGATCGCCCCAAGACGAAAACGCGCTCTCGCAGTTGCATCACTCCCACTTCGTGGTCGTGGTCCCTAGGATGGGGGCGCGACCATTCGTTGACGAAGGCGTAGGCGCGGATCTCCGATTCCAAGTCGGAGGGTGCCGCCATAGATTGCAAGTCCTCCAGGCGCCGCAATACAGCCGGATCAAGAGCCGCGCCGTCGTACTCGAGGGTCTTACCGATGGCCAACCAAATCGCAGGCCACCCCCCGCCTGCACCATACGTTGCTACCAAGGATTCCAGGGCGCTAAAGCTGCCGGCAGAGGTCCAGAGTTGTCGAAAATTTTCTGCGATCAGCGACATCGCCCACTCGCATGAGTCATCGTCTGACTCGAGTACCGGCTTGAGCAGCGCGAGAAAGCCGTCATACCAGTCGCGCAGCTCCTGCTCGGTCTTGGGGGTCCAGCCGGGTCCACGGTCGCGCGCGCCGAACTGAAATCCTCCGAAAGATGTCCACGGCCCCGCCTCAAAGGCTGCTCGGAACAGCTCGCCGGCGATCTCACGGTCACGAGGCTCGCCGCTCGCAAGCAGCCCCCGAACAAGAGTCTGACGCTGCGCCGGGCTAGCCATGGTTCCGGATAGATATAGCTGATGGAGTTGGCGCAATCGGCCCACGACACTGTTGTTGTTCTCTCCATGACGCTCAGTCCGAGCGATGCTGAGCAGGATATTGGCCGAACGGTCGAAGGCCTTGTCGTCATAAGCCAGATCGACGAGGAGCCTGATAAAGCGCTGGATGTTAGGGTTTGCGCGGTCGGCGAACCCGGGAATGCGTGCCGATTGTTCGATCGCAGCAAGAAGAACGTCCGGGAAAATCGGAGCCAAATGGTTGAGAACCACGAGGTGTTCCTCGCTGAGTACCGCGAGGTTGGCTAATGGCGCGCCCGGCTGAACCCAAGTGAGCGCTAACTCGCGGGCGCGTCCGTTGTTGTGGAGGTATCCCAAGCGGTGGGCACAGGACTGGAGTAGCCGGGTGTTCCCGGGCTTCAGAAGCTCGCGGTTGATGTCCTCCGATTCGTAATCGTCTAATGCGCGCCGTGCGAGCCGGTTTGCGAAGGCATGCGGCAACACGGCGCGCCAGCTGCCTCGTTTCTGGGCGAGCTGCCTGCGCAATAGCTCAGCTTGGGCACGCTGCAGGTCCGCACGTGGGACCTCGGATATCGCCGACAGGATACCGAGCTCATCCCCGTACTCTTCGCGGGAGACGTTGAACGAGTAGACCAACGACAAGACCGTTGCTGCCCGGAGCAGGTCCGCCGACTCGCCTTTGCGCTGCTGAAACAGTCGCAGGAAGAGCTGTTCGTCATTAAAACTCGTTAGTGTTTCGTCCGCCTCCACCCGGTCAGCGAGCGCCAGCGCCAGTCGGGCGTTGCCTCCGGCGAATTCGGCGATACGTGCTGCATTGAATTGGTTGAGCTTGGGATGGCGCCGAAGAAGGAGCGCTGTAACTGTATCCTCGCTACCCGGCTCGATATGGATGACATCGGTCTCCTCCGGTCGGTCGTCGGAGATGTCGTACTCGATGGTCAGTAGATGCAGCGGGGCGGTGCTGGCACTGAACTGTTTCTGCAGCAATCGGTGCGTCTCTGGAGGGCAGTTATCCAGAACGACGTAGCTCGCCAGCTTGTTGGCGATGAGGTGGGTGACCACAGCTGATGCCGAAGGCATCAGGTCTTCACCCAGATCAGCGTAGAGAACGTCGGTGGCCGGCAGCGCGTCGTCTCCTACGTTCTCCTCGAACAGCGCTTGTGCAAAGCGGGTTTTACCCACGCCTGACAGTCCGGTAATGCGGACTGCGCGAGAGCCGGACCGCAGCCGCGCCCGCGCCAATTCTAGGCCCTCCATGATCGTCATCAAGTTCTTATCGTTGGAGCTTCCATCAATCACGCAGGGATGCGCGTCGGCCAAAAAAACGTCTTTATCGGCCTTCGGTGTCGAGGCCCAGCGACCGTAGGGTCGCCACCCAGCCAGCGGCTTGCCAAGCTTTTCCCGCGCCCAGAGCGCAACACCTGGATGGCTCTTCAGCCACAACGCCAGCCTGTCGGCTCCGTAGAAGTCCAAGTACAGTTCCCTGTCCGCACCATAGGTCTTCAGCGCCTCCTCCATGCCGGCGAGACGCTCCTTGTACATGGTCGCCGAGCAGCTGTCTTTGCCGCTGACAATGATGTACGCCCCCTTCTCATCGGCAAGTGCCTTGATCGAGTCCTTGAGCTCACCCTCCTCGAGCATTTCGCGTTTGCAGCTCCCGCGGCTCATGCTGTGTTTCTTCACCTGGAACCCGGTGTGCGTACGTAAGACAAAGGCTGGCCGCTCGAGAGGGCGTACGGTCGCGACGCTAACGTCCAGTCCGCCATCAGCCGCCTCCTGGGCCCCGCCGGCCTGCACACTCGACCGGGGAATCCCCTGCTCGCGAAGCTCGGCTTCCGCTAGTCGAGCGACCAGCTCTCGTAGCTGGCCGTCATCTAGGGCGGTGATATCGGCAGCAGCTAGTTCAAGGAAGTCCATCAATCTCTCGAAGTTTTGGGTGCGGGGCCTCTCGACCATAGTGCCGAGGGGGCGACTCGGATTGTAGGGGCTCGCCCGATGCAGGTTCGGAGCTTCGAGTCGACGGGTGGATTGAACAAGGTCAGACCCCCCGGACCTTCTTGGCAAGCCGGGGACTGATCCGAATGGTGCAGCTTTCTTTGAGTTAGTGTGCCGCTTGTCGGTCTCGACTATTACGCCCGTAGCAAGCTCGAACTGGCTTCAGCAAACGGCCCAAAACCCAAATCCAATGCTTGGGGTGCATGCTAGGCTTTCAAGGGCGCACAGAATCTCGCAGTTATGGAGGGGCCCGAGCCGTGCCAGATGGTCGCGGGGTCTTCCAACGCAGTTTGAAAAAAGGGCACGGTCTACGTCCGCTTCTGGCCGGAAGTGAATCGCCCAGGATTTCGTAGACACCTCGCAGCCATAAACTATGGCTTAGGCGGAGGTGGTTATGAGCACGAAGCGTTATACGGATGAGTTCAAGATCGAGGCGGTTCG